>NZ_JBQPOM010000069.1:0-133316 GCF_052220145.1 Vagococcus sp. WN89Y
TGCGGTGAGATTAATAATGCCGAGGGCCTGGGAAAGTTCCATTTAAAAAGGGTTCCATGATGAACATGAAACCCTTTTTACACCAGCCACCGGATCGGTCAACCGATCCTTAAACGATCGGCATTAGGCTGCGGCCGCTTTTTTGTTGCCTGCTGTGCGCTAGCGGCGGCGCAGTTTCCACAGCAACAGCATCATAATTGCGCCAGGCAACCACACCCACAGCAGCTCGGAGATAATCACCTGATGGCCGTAAGGCGTGGTGTAACGCGACAACGCAAAGGGCGCGACTTTTATTACCTGCCAGGGAGCGAAGAAACGCTCATCCGACCAGGGCCATAGCCAGCCCACGCCTTTGCCGCCGGTGGTGACCGAGTCGAGCAAACTGTGCGACAGGAGCGAGACGGTGAGAAACGCCCAGCAGCGCATCAGGCTGGCTTTGAACCACCTTCGCCCCATCCAGGCCACCAGCAGCGGTACCACAAAAGCAAACAGCAGCGAGTGGGTAAAGCCCCGGTGACCGAAAATATTGCCGTAAGCGACGCCGAATTTAAACGCCAGCACGTCGGCATCCGGCAGCATCGACAGCGCAATACCGGCGAAAAGCAGGCGCGCCGGAACGGCTTTGCGGCCAAGACCTAAGCCGAGACACAGCGGGACGGCGGCGTGAGTGATAATTGTTGGCATAATAATTACCCGTGGTAAATGAGCAATGTTATAGCGAAACAGAGGGTTGCACTGCAAGGGGAAGTCTGAATTATGCCGATTCGCGCGCTATCAATTGCCCGGAGAGCGTAATGCGCTGCGTTTGTAGCTCAGGCTCTTTTAGTTTACGCAGCATAAGCGCAGCGGCCTGGCGGCCGGTCTCTTCGCTGGCGGAGGAGACATACGTAAAAGAGGGCGAGGTGAGGTTCACATGCAGCATATCTTCAAAGCCGATAAGCGCAACCTGCTGAGTCAGGAACACATCTTTGCCCACCGTGCGCCCGGTATGATGAATGCCGGAAATCGAACCAATCATCGCATCCGGTGAATGGCAAAGCAGCGCGGTGATTGTGTTGTTTTTTTCCAGTAATTGCCGGGTCGCCAGGCTGGCGGCCTGGGTATCATCGCTACATGCTGGCGTTGATTCTGCCCGTAGCGCCAGGCCATATTGTGCCATCGCGCTGTGAAAACCCAGCAGCCGTTGCTGGCGAATCAGATCGTCCTCCCGACCGCCGATATAAGCAATATTACGGTGGCCTCGTTCAATTAAATAGCGCGTGGCGAGGTTCGCCGCCTGGCGATTATCCCGCATCACCAGGCAACAGTTCTCTTCCAGTAGCGACTGGGAGACCACCACTAACGGGAGAGGACACTCGCGGATTTGCGCGGGCAAATGCGGGTGGCGCGGATCGCAGGCCAGATAAATGACGCCCGCAACACCTTGTTGTTTGAACGACAACAGGCAGCGCTCAAGATGCTCGCCCTCGTTAAGCGGCTGGCCGAGAAACACCATATAGCCTTGCTTTTCCAGCTCCTGCACGATGCTCGCCATCACTTTGATTGAGAAGCTGTCGCTGAAATCGCGCAGGATAAGGCCGATAAGGTTTGAGGTACTGGCGCGCAGGTTGGCCGCCGCAACGTTATGCACATAGCCGAGCGCGTCGATGGCAGCGTGAACTTTCGCGATGGTCGCCGCAGAAATTTTCCCTTTCTGGCGCAGTACCAGCGAGACCGTCGACACGGATACGCCCGCCTGTTTAGCGACATCAATAATGCTGACTCTCTTCAAATTCTCTCCCTGAAATTGCGTGCTGGCGCGCGGGTAATAAGCGCGCCAGCAATAGTATTATTTGCCGAGCAGGGTGGACATGGTTTGCGCGATAAATTGTGCCCTGGCGCCAAAAATAACCTGGATGCCCGTGTCGCCAACAAATACCACGCCTCGCGCACCCACGCTGTTTAGCCCCTCTTTATCGACCAGATCGCTTTTGGCGACTTCCAGGCGCAGGCGAGTGATACAGGAGCCGACCGAGTCAATATTCTGCCTGCCGCCGAGCAAGCCGATAATTTCGCTGGCGATTTCGCTGTCTGTCTTATCGTTTGCGGTTGCCGTGACATCAGTGCGACCCGGCGTTTTGACATCAAAGCGGCGGATGACAAAACGGAAGGTAAAGTAGTAAATCAGCGCCATCGGCACGCCGACGATAGCGGCATTGAGGAAGTTCGTCTGGTAACCATTAAACGACGGCAGGATACCAAAAGAGATGTAGTCAATCAGCCCGGCGGAGAACGATTTTGCGATATGCGCGTGCAGCAGGTACATGGTCATATAGGCCAGACCAGCCATGATCGCGTTAAAAATATATAAAATCGGCGCCACAAAGATAAAGGTGAACTCTACCGGCTCGGTGATGCCCGTCAGAAAACAGGTCAGCGCTGCGGAGAAAAGGATCCCGGAGGCAATTTTCTTATTCTTCGTGTGTGCTTCGTGGTACATCGCCAGGCAAGCGGCAGGCAGCGCAAACAGCATCAGCGGGAACTCGCCCTGCATAAATTTGCCAGCGTTATGATAGGTGTCGCTACTAAACGATTTCACGCCATCTTCCAGCATTTTGAACCAGATGGTTTGATCGCCGTGGATAACCTGGCCGGCCTGGGTGGTGTAGTCGCCAAACGAATACCAGAAAGAGGGATACCAGATATGGTGCAGGCCCAGCGGGATCAGCGCACGCTCCACCACGCCGAAGATAAAGGTCGAGGCTGCCTGATTGTCGCCGTTGACGATGATAGAAAGCGCATCGATACCTGCCTGAATATGCTGCCAGACGTAGGGCAAAAGCAGGCCGAGGATAAAAGATAAAAACGCGCTGGCGATAGCCACAAAGCGCTTACCAGAGAAGAACCCGAGAAATTCGGGCAGTTGCAGGGTGTGAAAACGGTTATAGCACCAGGCTGCCAGGATACCGCAGATAAGGCCGCCGAAGACGCCCATTTGCAGCGTCGGGATGCCAACCACCATCGCATATTTCCCGCCCTGCGATGCCATCTCCGGCGTGATACTGAGTACGGTACTGATAGTGATATTGGTGACAAATACCGACACGGCGGCAGACAGCGCAGCAATGCCTGATTCGGATGCCAGTCCGACGGCGGAGCCGATAGCGAAAAGCATCGGCAGGTTATCAAAAATAACGCCGCCCGCGTTCATCATCAGCGGCAGGTGGAACTTGTCGCCGAAAGCCAGTAATAAGCCTGCGGCAGGCAGTAAGGAGATTGGCAGCATTAAGGCCCGGCCAATCATGGATAACTTCGACAGCGATTTAACAAACCCTGATATCAGACTCATGCTGACTTCCCCCGATGTTGTGCTTTTTACGCACTGTTATTGTAAGTAGAACGTTTTAGTAGAACGTTCTACTTATCGTGAAAGAAGGCACAAATCGCTGCAACTGAATTTTGACGTTTCGTCAGAGGAGATTGTTATTATTTGATGTGGATCGGAAATCTTCCGTACTTTTTGAAAGGGTTTATGTAAGGAAAGTGCCGGGGAAAGATCCCCGGCAGGAAGAGCAGTTTCAGGCAGTGACGGTCACGCTTTGCCCGGCAAAACTGACGGTTTGACCGGCGACGATTTTGCAGCGCTTGCGCGTTTCTACCGCACCATCGACAGTCACTTGCCCGTCTGCGATAAAGATTTTTGCCTGCGCGCCGCTTTCGCTCCAGCCTTCCAGTTTCAGCAGATCGCACAGCTCTACGTGCGGGTGTTTTCCAAGAGAAAATGTTGCCATCTTATACGCCTTCTACATCATGATATTCTTCGCACGCCTGGAGCGTGTTCTGGATAAGGGTCGCAACCGTCATCGGGCCTACGCCACCCGGAACAGGGGTTATCCACGAGGCACGAGCGGCGGCTTCATCAAAAATCACGTCGCCCACGACTTTGCCGTTTTCCAGACGGTTAATACCGACATCAATAACGATCGCACCTTCTTTGATCCACTCGCCCGGAATAAAGCCGGGTTTACCGACGGCCACAATCAGCAGGTCGGCGTTTTCAACGTGGTGGCGCAGATTTTTGGTAAAACGATGCGTGACGGTGGTGGTACAGCCAGCGAGCAGTAGCTCCATGCTCATCGGGCGTCCCACGATATTGGATGCGCCGATCACCACCGCGTTCAGGCCATACGTATCGATGTTGTAGCGTTCCAGTAAGGTCACAATACCGCGCGGTGTGCAAGGGCGCAGGCGCGGTGCGCGCTGACACAGGCGACCAACGTTGTACGGATGGAAACCGTCAACGTCTTTATCCGGGGCGATACGTTCCAGCACTTTTACATTGTCGATACCGGCAGGCAGAGGAAGCTGCACCAGAATGCCGTCAATGGTGGCATCCGCATTCAGTTTGTCGATAAGTTCCAGCAGTTCTGCTTCGCTGGTGGTTTCCGGAAGATCGTAAGAACGGGAGAGGAATCCCACTTCTTCGCATGCTTTGCGCTTGCTGCCGACATAAATTTGCGATGCCGGGTTGCTTCCGACCAGCACAACGGCAAGCCCTGGCGCACGTTTTCCCGCCGCCAGGCGGGCACGCACTTTGTCTGCAACTTCAGAGCGAACCTGCTGCGCAATCGTTTTACCATCAATAATTTTTGCTGCCATCAGAGAGAGGATTCCGTCTGTCATATCAACTAAGGGGGACAGGACTATTTTGTCAGAAGCGCGGCACGCTGTCAGTTATCGTTTGTGGTTTTAACCATTGTGTTGAATGAATCAGTAGATTTGATGCTAAAAATAGATGAGTTGGTGAGTTAATGTGCGCTGTCGTTCACTAAGCAAGCATCCGGCGGAAAATTGATTGACTCACCTGGTGCTGACCGTATAATTCCAGCCGATTCCACCTCGCTGTGGAACATCCGCATAATGCGCCCTTAGCTCAGCTGGATAGAGCAACGGCCTTCTAAGCCGTAGGTCACAGGTTCGAATCCTGTAGGGCGTACCATTAATTATCAAAGAGTTACACCATTCCTCCTGTTTCGAATTTTTCTTCCTGGGACATATTTGGGACATCTTCATCAAAAATAGCGTCTATTTTCCGTGGCGATTCAGCATTTTTGAAAACATCTTCGTTTGCCCTGAATGAGCCTTATTACGGCAACAGTGCGTCTGTAAAACTGTTTACACCACCCCTGGACAGCCGGGATATCATCGGCGCGGCCACGCGCTGCCTTGATGCTGCCTGGAAGGATGGTCACCGCTACCAGAAAGCAGAGGTAATGCTCGGGGACTTTTTCAGCCAGGGCGTCGCGCAGCTTAATCTGTTTGATGGCAACGCACCGCGACATAACAGCCGCGCGTTGATGGAAGTGCTGGATCATCTGAACGCCAGAGATGGACGAGGCACGCTGTATTTTGCAGGACAAGGCATACAGCAGCAATGGCAGATGAAAAGAGAAATGCTCTCCAGGATACACAACACGTTACACGGATCTGTTAATCGTAAAGTAATGGAGCAGTTAATTCAGGACCCAACAGAATGCATTAGGTCCTGTCAGCAAATCAATCGGACATGCTGTTAATTTTTTCTCTTACTTCTATAACCTTATCGTAATACTCCGTACCTTTCTTAACTTGTTGAAGATTTTTGTCCACCATCTGCCTGAATGAACGTCCTTGCTTATTCACAGGGTTAGGATCGGCTCCGTGGTCGAGCAGAAAGTGAACCTTATCAAAATCGGCACGGAAAAATGCATCAACAAGTGGGGTTTCACCTAAGTAATCCCGGCTGTTTACATCCGCTCCCCGCTCAATTAAGAGTGCCAGTGTGGCTGTATTCTTTGAATCTAACGCTGAAAAAATGAGGGGGACATTAAGTAATTTATCCCGGGAATTAGGATCAAGCCCACCGTCGAGAATAGCTTTTAACCATATATCTTTATCTCCCATGGCCATCATTTGAGCAGGAGTCCCAGGCATATTCGGCTGTGCTTGCTGAGGGTCTGCTCCGCCGCGTACCAGATCCGTGACGATTTCTAACCTTACTGGTGGGTTATCGTTATACATAGCCTCATTTAGAGCGAAAAATAGCAGGGTCAGTTGTTCATTTCCCGGCGTGTTAAGGTCAGTATTTTTTGCAAGTTTGAGAATGGATTCACGATCTGCTGCCTGAATGGCTTTAGCCAGGGCAAGTTGGGCGCCAGTAAAATGTTTTTCGGGGTCTATCTTTTTCATATCATTACACGCCGATAACAGAGTAAAGAGTAAACAAATCAGGATCGCGGATGCGAATTTTTTCATGCTATAACCTGCTTTTAATAATTCCAATATCCTCATCCTTTTGAGCTTCAATGCAGTCAATCACCTGTGACATAGCGTGCTTATCCCACGTCCATCCAGTACCCCCGCTGAGTTCTTTGGCTTTACCAATGGCGTCAGGGAACATATTTGAAACACCCGCTTTCATCGCGAGGGCTGGGCTTGACAGGTCAAAATTGGCATTGGCCAGGTTATCAAAACTAATTTCCTGGACTGAGGTTAGCACCTCGCCACTGACTCTGTAGGCCGAGATTGCAGATCCATCACCAATAAGACGCCCGCCATATTTTTCAACTGTACCGCTCTTCAGCCCGGCTGAATTGTATGTCCAGGTTGGTTGGCCACTGGCTATTCCTGCAGCAGAAGCCAGGCCGCCACCGAGTGAATGACCCGCTATGTCTACGTTGTTGCCGGTCTGCGCGATCTTACTGCCAATATTTACCGCTTTCTCATAATATGTTGAGTGGAATCCTCCTCCCTGAGCCAGGTTGTTGCCCCAGTCCATCATTTTATCGGGTCGCGTACCTCTAAAAACCACGGTCGGGTTCATATCATTCCCGAATACAGATTTGTCTGGTGCATAAACGCGGCTAAAGAAATTGGGTTCAGCTGACTGGTCAAATAGCATCTCACGTTTTAAGCCTAAAGATGACAGTGCGTTCTCATCATTGCTTATATCAGTCCACCCCTCCGGCACATCAGGCAAGGATTCCAGAGCATTTACTGGCTGCCCGGCGCGGCCATAAATATTTTGTGCGAGCTTTGCCTTTTCGACAGCGACATTATTTTCTGCCAGCCGGTTAGCGGTTGTTTGTGCGTCGGGATAAATACTGCGCTGCCCTTTACCGATAAGATTTTTTCTCTCCTGCCAGCGTTCCGCTTTGGTGAGTGGGCGCGTAGTCTCATCCCAATTGCCTGGGCGACTGTTCCCCGGACTGGGATCTTCTCCTCTCATCGCCGGTTGGTAACGTGTTAACTGCGCAGGCGGCATAACGGTGGCGGGGGGGCGCTTACCAAAGGCATTCACCATCTCTTCATATCGGCGAATAATTTTACTGACTGGATATATCATTGATACATCAGTAGTTGAAAAAGACTGAAGGCGACCTTCGCTGTTAATAAAAAATAACTCGCTCATTGGTGACCACATACGACAGCTGTCGTTGATGGCAACCAGGGTACCGCGTTCAAGTTCATGAGCTGCGACAATACGCAGATCGCGGCCTGTCTGATATGGATTCGCGCCAGTACGGGATCGAAGATTATCGAGCCGACTTAACATAGAAATCACGGAGGATGGCGGAAGTGATTTAATCCTTTGTGCGGCAAGCTGTGGACGAATGATGAATGAAAATCGCCACGGTGCCAGTCTTTCTTCGAAAATCCAGGCCAGTGACATATTGTTAGTCATGGTGCCGGCTCCCTGTTCACGCCAGTCCATTTGCTGATATTCATTTGTTCTCCTGAAAAAATGACCACACAACGTAAGAGTTGTTATCCTGGTGACTTCGTATTCCTCCCCGGCTCGGCAAATAATTATATAAAGCCATGCCATAAATTACAGGCAAGGCGCAAAAAAGTGTCGAATTGCGCATGTAACCTTACGGTGGAATGATCCTTCAGTGAAACCTCCAGCCGTAAGGCCGCAGCATAGGGGGTAGGGAGAAAAACTGGTGCGCGTCCTTAAGTACTACGATTTATAAAGGAATTTGATTTAAATACAGATAGCATTGGTTTGCGTTCTCTGAGTCGGATTTGTGTCATTCATGGAAGGCGCGGAAAGGTCTGCGATGTAAAATGAATACACGAAATGACACAAATCGGTTGCGAGCGCGGTTTAATTTACGTAATTACAGCAAGTTAATTCGTGCTATACGTTCTTCTAAGCCGTAGGTCACAGGTTCGAATCCTGTGGGGCGTACCATTTCTTCTGATACTGACCGATATTGTGTTTGTCCAGAGCGTGCTTTCTTTATTTCTGTTACTTCCAGTGCATAAAAATATTCCCAGAACGCTGAATCAAAAATGTCGGCAGGGTGAATAACGAATTTCCTTTAAAGCCGAAAAATTACGCATACATGACTACAGTCACACTTCTTTTTTACCAGGGTTGTGCGACGTCTTTCAATTCGATATAAGCGATTGTTGAAGGGCGTAATCAGCCAGTCTGAGCGAAACCTGATTTCATTGAAACCGAAGGCGGAATCAATGAAATCAGGTTTTTTTTTGCTTCAAACACCGGCTGGAAAAGCGGGCAGGGAGGAACGGTCAGCAGCACGGCTAATGCCAGTGAAATTCGACGCGGGCTAAAACCGGCTCCGTTTACCTGGCACGTTTTTATTTAACGCGACTCAGCGTTCAGAACTGAATTATTCCTTCATTGCATGTGGTCGCATGCTGATTTTTATTTATGACAAAGGAGAGTTTAATGGTGCAAACATCATTTCCGGAAGGATTTCTGTGGGGCGGTTCGATCGCAGCTAATCAGGTAGAAGGAGCATGGAACGAAGGTGGAAAAGGCGTATCCACATCCGATCTTCAGCCGCATGGCATACATGGTAGTGCATCAGAACGGGATAGTTCTAACGCAAACATTAAAGACATTGCCATCGATTTTTATCATCGTTATCCGCAAGATATAAAACTCTTTGCCGAAATGGGTTTTAAAGTGTTGCGTACGTCGATTGCATGGGCGCGTATTTTCCCCCAGGGCGACGAAAAAGTGCCAAATGAAGAGGGGCTGGCCTTTTACGATCGCCTGTTTGATGAAATGACAAAATATGGCATCCAGCCGCTTATTACTTTGTCGCATTATGAAATGCCTTATGGTCTGGTGAAAAATTATGATGGTTGGGCAGGACGGCAGGTTATCGATCTCTTTGAGCGCTACGCGCGTACCGTTTTTACCCGTTATCGTCACAAGGTTAAATACTGGCTTACCTTTAATGAAATTAATATGGCACTTCACGAACCATTTACCGGCGTTGGGCTGGCGGGTGAAAGAAGTCAGCAGGAAATATACCAGGCCATTCATCATCAGCTGGTTGCCAGTGCGCGGGCAGTAAAAGCCTGCCATGAAATTATTCCCGGGGCGAAAATTGGCAGTATGCTTCTGGGAGCAATTCGCTATCCAATTACCTGCAAACCCGAAGATGTGCTGGCATCGCAACGCGCCAATCGCGACTGGTTATTCTTTGGCGATGTGCAGGCCAGAGGCGCTTACCCGGCATGGAGCGCTCGTTTCTTTCGTGAACAGAATATTGTTCTGAATATTACCGACCAGGATTATGCCGACCTGAAAGAGACGGTAGATTTTATCTCATTCAGTTATTACATGAGCGGTTGCGCCGCTGCGCAGACGGAGCTATATCAGGATGAGCGCGCTAATATTCTCAGCATGATACCCAATCCGCATCTTGAAAGCTCTGAATGGGGCTGGCAAATCGATCCGCAGGGTTTACGTTTCCTGCTTAATGAATTGTACGATCGTTACCAGCTACCGTTATTTATTGTTGAAAATGGGCTAGGCGCAAAAGATACGCCAGCGGATGATGGCACGATAGAAGATAATTATCGTATTCAGTATTTGCAGGCGCATTTGCAACAGGTGCGGGAGGCGCTTGACGACGGAGTCGAGTTACTGGGCTATACCAGTTGGGGGCCAATTGATTTGGTCAGCGCAGGGACGGCACAAATGTCAAAACGTTATGGTTTTATCTATGTAGATCGCGATGATGCAGGTCTGGGCTCGCTGGAGCGGCGGCGCAAAAAAAGTTTTTTCTGGTATCGCGATGTTATCCAGAGTAATGGGATAAATCTGAACGCTTCATTCTGATGAGTGGATAATAAAACAGAAAGGTGCTGCTGAAAAATGCAGTGCCTTTATTTTTTGTTGCTAACATTTATATAAGCACAGGTAAAGTTCAGCACAAATAGAGTAAAAAATTGTGCTGCATAAGTTAATGCTCCTACATCAATTTCAGACTGATATATTCCGCCTGAGCTCACACTTCTTTTACTGATAACCATGATGGGAGAGGGGATAAACAGGGTTTTAGCAATAAGATAACACTTATAGGGATATATCCATTTACTGCTGGCTGCTGGTTTGTGAGGGCCTGGGGAAATGAGAATGCCAAATATTACCTGCCAGAAAGGTTTATCAGTTCAGTTTTTCAGAAGGGGGAAGAGTTGCATTTTAAGTGTATGTTTAAAACATCGCTGCTGCGAACACGTTGGCAACGCTAAATAAACTTACTGATTTGCGATAACCAGCACGGAAAATTCTTTTTATACCACTGTGTGTAAAGAGACAATGCGGGCTTTTTACGCACAAATAGCAACATCATCACTTCAGTAACTACCCACGCTTTGCAAATCGCGATTTCCCGGCTTAACGCCCTTGCTTTGTACTGTCTGTTTATTCGGCAATAACGTTCTGCTATTGCATAATAATCAGCATGCGTGCCCATTCCTTTTATTAAAGGTGCCAGATCGATTGCCGGAGAACCCTGCCCGAAACGTTCCCAGTCGAACAGAACGATATCTCCGTTAGCTCTTCTGCCCCAATTCCCGGCATTACTGTCACCTGATATCACTCCTTCAGAGCAAAAAAGGATGTCGCTGGCAGTTTTTATTTTACGCAAGACCGAGCGTGCCTCTGAACAAAGGTTCAGGTGCCTGTTTGTGATATCGCTGGCATTATCAGACCAGTGGTGCTGGTGCAGACAGGAAGAGGAAGCTAAAGGATGTGCATGGACGACACTTAACATCTGCAAAAATACGATGTTATCACGAAGTTCATTCTGGGTGATGGAATAGGGAATATATTCTAAGGATACGCTACGTGTTGTCGTATTTAATTCATAAACAAGCGGCAATCCAAGCCCTTTGTGGCTCAGGATTTGTGCTACATATTTATAAAAATACAATTCGACAATACTGACGTTCTGCTTGTGGATAACCGGCGTCCCGCCCAGGTTAATTCGACGGACTGTTGCATTACCCATTCTGGCTAAATTTTCAGCCATTGTTATACGTTAAGCCATTGTAAAAAAGGGGCGTGGTAGCCTACGCCCCTGATGCTTAGATTGCAAAATCTTCGAGTTTTTTACCATCTTCAATGGCTTTAGCAATCACTTTTGGCGTGCGGCCCTGGCCTGTCCAGGTTTTCTCGCTGCCATCTTCGTCAACATACTTATATTTAGCAGGACGGGGCGCGCGAACGGATTTAGATTTTGTGGTCTGACCTTTCAGTGAAGAAAGAAGCTCGGTCGGATCGATACCTTCATCCAGTAATTTCTGGCGGAAAGCAGCAAGTTTAGCTTCTTTCTCTTCTTGTTCTTTACGTAAAGAAGCTTCTTCTTCACGACGTTCTTCTACGACAACAGAAAGCTTTTCCAGCATCTCTTCAAGCGTTTCCAGCGTAACTTCACGAGACTGTACTCTAAGGGTGCGAATGTTATTAAGTGATTTCAGTGCTTCTGACATAGCGTCACTCCTTGTCATGGGAAATGAAATAAAGTATCGACTTAATTTTTGGTGATAAAGTCATAAAGATCAACACGAGAATTTATATTTTAGTAAATATAGATGCAGGTTTGCAACCCCATGATTTGCAGGGCAGCATGTTAAGCAAAATTTAAGAATAAAAAAGTCCAAAAAAGCATGCGTGATTTATCCTTACATCACCTTGTACCCCTCTACGCTTTTTTCTCCGTTTGCCAGAAAAGGGGAGTGCTATGGAGCTTGCTGGCTTGTTGCGCAATAAAAGTCAAAGATATTCGTTCATATCCTTTCGCGATAATGACTGGATACAAAAAATGCCGGTTGTACATTTCAGGCCGCATCCAACATTGCTTTGTAAGCACCGGTAAGGCCAGAAAAGGGCATTTTATCTTTTATCATTATGGTGGAAACAACGTCGCATCGGAGGGCGGAAAATATTCGGTCATGCTGCCGCTGGTTGCTTTTGTAACAGGTGATGCGAGAAATCATGTTGCAAGTCATTTAACATGAAACCGTATAAGCCGAAGGTATGCGGTATACGTCGCGAATATATGAAAATTTATTGCTGACGATGCCAGTTCGGTGCGACAGGCGCAATATGGGATGCCGATGCTTACCCGGTTTTTCGCTTGAGGAAAACCTCATCTGAAGGCTTTGTTCCCTGCGTACTGCTTTGCTGTCCAAATTTCCTGCAGAATATTTATTCTGCTAATAATTGCATGCTGCTTCCTGAGAGAGAACGGCTTTAATTCCGGTTGAGATCAAATTTTGGGCATAAAGGCAACACGATGAGTGTTGGTTCTGGTGGTAATGCGGGTTCCTGTTAACTATCTCGTTGAGGTAATAATAGAACGTCATCCTCTCACTGAGGGTATGAGAGGATGAGGTAACTCACTTTTTACCGTTTGGCTTTAATTGTTCGCCGGGTTTCAATTTGAATAATTCATCATCACGGGTGGAGTAACGCACCGTACCATCAGCCTGTAGATAAGCACCTTCGGTAAAACCAGCACCATTAAGGAACGGCGCAACAGCGTCTGGTTTTCCGCGCCAGGCGGCTTCTAATGCTAACAGCGCATAAGGGGCGATATGGTCAATATTAGCGTAAACATACTGCTGATCATCAATAAAGAAGCCGTTCAGTCGTTTCGTATTGATGATATTTTCCGCTATCTTGTCAGCCAGTTGAAGATAGCTTTTATTCGCAGTAGCTTGCCATAGATCGATTAAGGCAAAAATTGCATACGGCTCGCTATTTTTGGTCTGTAAATCCAGCCTGCTATTTTTACCGCCGGTTTCACCGATATCGCCCAACCCCTGTCCGCGAGCAATACCGCGTGCGACATTCCACATCTGCGCATCGGCATCCAGCGTCCAGGCCCGCGCATAAGAGAGCAGAAACTCATTACCTGCCGGATAAGGAACCAGCGCGGTTCCTTTTTTGCCGTAGTAGCCATCGCGGGGTAAAACATAACCAGAAAGATCGGTTCCATTAGCGAGCATAGGGCGGAAGGTATTCGTTTTTTCATCATAAGCGTATTGAGCGAACGCTTTCAGGCCATCCAGCGTCCATTTTTTTATATCGCGACCCTCTTGCCCTAACGATTTTGCCAGCGCCAATTGCATGAGTGCATTTTCTGAATAGAGCGTACTGGTACGACCTTTCAATAGCATATTACCTTCCAGCGCGTCGGGGCCGAACTCCGGGCCAAACTGACGCTGGGCGCGATCGCCATATTTTGAATGGGTATCGCTATCATCACTTGTTTGCGCGCGTTTTAGCGCCTGTGTGAATTGATAAATGCCAAGTCCGGTTTTTTTATCACGCGGCAGGACGTATTGTTCTGCCAACCGTTTCCCCCAGGTTAGCGCTCCCCGATCGTTATCATAATGGAACAGCATTGATGCCGCGTAGATAAGGTCGTTGCCCGCGTTGAGAAAACTCAGCCCTTTGCTGGCAAAAAAGGGGGGCTGCTGTTCGAAGTGACTGGCCCACAATTTTCCCATCTCTTTACCGTATTCACCGTGACGACTCGTTTCCAGTACTTGCCAGTCATAAACATGTGCATTCCAGAAGGCGCGTATAAAATGCGCAGTAGCTGTTTTATCAACAGCAAACATCAAATCGTAATAGGGGTAAGCATTCTTTAGTTCGTGTACTTTTTCTTTTTCGCTTGGTCCTTGCGGTTGTCGTGTGTTGAGATCCACAAAGCGATGACCTCCCCATAACAATAGCCCGCTTTGATCCTGATAATGTTTAAAGTAATAACGGACGTTATCTTCGGCCAATTGCTGATATTTTGCATCTCCCGTCAGGTTACTCAGGCCCGTTAGCACACGCATTAAGTTTTGCTGCGCGGAGAAATTGGACAGCACGGCCTTTTCCCCGTCCGGGAAGATCCATTCCATCTGTTTGCCATTACGCGGATCGACGCCATTTGCTAAGAGCGGTAACTGTGGGTCATGAGAACTACTTGCTTTGGCAATAACGACATCAGCAAATTCTATAACGCTGTTCAGGCGAGGAGTATTTTGTGCCGCCGCCGTGCAAGATATAGCAATCAGCCCTGACAGCAGAGCGCATTTTGAAAGTTTCATTGCGATCCCTTATAAAAATAAGGGTTACAGCCGCAACCCTTATTTATGTCAACAGTCGTTATCAGAAATTATATTTTACGCCAACGCGGAAGCGGGTTTGTCTTTCGTCAGTGTATTTACTGCCGGAGACATTACCAATGGCAAAGTAGGGCGACCAGTTTTTATCAAATTTATAGGTAAATTTAAAATCATGGGTCCAGTCATAGTTCTCGTTATCAGCAATTAAAACACCTGCTGACGTTGCTTTTTTATAATCCAGCTCATAATCGAACTGGAAATCAAGCGGAAGTTTAAAAGATAACGCTGCAGTTAAATTATAACCGTTTTCGTGGCTGTCTTTTGCGCTACCAATGTTGCCAGAATTTCGTTTAAAATAAGGACGATAGCGCAGCGTACCACTCACATCATTGGTGAAGTTGACCTTGCCGCGCAGGTAAGGGCGATAATTGTTTGAAGAAGAACTGGTATCGAGCGAAAAACCGGGTTCGAGCTGATACGTGGGGTTAATTTTATACACATAACTGGCGACCACTTCAGTGCCGTTACTGACTGTTTCGTGATATGCCTGATCTTTATTTTGTGACCCTTTCCATTTGCCTTCCAGCGATAAACCGAACCCGTTGGCAAAGCGATGAGACATTAAGAGTCGGTCTTTATGGTTATTTCCGCCACTGTCATTCATTTCGTGACGATAATCAAAGGTGACAGCCTGGGTGGCTAAGCTAATAAACGGTATTGTAGCCAGTAAAAACGTGCGTAACATAATATCCCCTATTATTTTCATTCAAAAAGGTACAAGATGTCCTCTGCAAAATTGCAGATAGTTTTAATAAAAAGTGAAATACTGCTTTCTGCTCCTGAGAATCTTTAAATCAAATAAACCTCACTATTCTTCACTTTTAATATGCATAATTAGCAGGCGTATTAATTACTTCTGAATCTGTTTTACTGCAGCAAAGACTGGAATCATTTTTTAATAAGGTGTGTGGTGCCGGGTGCCTCCCGGTGAATTGAGGGTCGACGTCCCCAATTCGCCCATAAAAATGAAACATAACTGAGGATATCCTCCTATCGACATGACCCCGCCGCTGAGGGGGATTCACCACACATAATATATTGCCTGGTTTTTTCTCCATTTTATAAGCGCAAGTTGTTTTCTTTTGATTTCGTGATGTTATCAACTGGAACGCACTTTTACACATTTTGAAATAGTGTTTTGAGACTGAGATTGAACATTTAAATCAAGTTTTTTAAATGCTATTCAGCACTTTATAAAGATATTCTCATATATTTATATCTATTTAAAACAATGAGTTAAATCTGGCGTGGTTGTCTTGTTATCATTGGGATACCTATCAGGTTGGAGCATTTTTTTATTCTCCATATAAATTTATTCCTGGTATTTTGCGAGAGCATTTACTGGAAAATGCAATACACTGGTGCTTCAGGAAGGCCGGGAACATTAAACAAAGGCTAAACAGCAAAAATTAGTGGCTTGATCCGCCTGACGATATGACCAACACTCAGGAAAAAAGAGAGCCTCTTCAGGAAACTCTGATAAAAAATTATTCTCTGGAGTACCTTAATGACTATCTACGGAAAAGATCAGCTCTATATCTCTGGTATAAAGAAAATACTCAGGCAATTGAGCCGGGAAGAAGAAAATCGTTTTAGCAGTGGAGAATTATCTATTTATGTGACATCAGGCATGAATATTGTGGAAATATATTCATTGTTTTTCACCAGACCACCTGCACACTACTCTGTTTTTATCGCTGCAGAGCGCCACTTTGACTCGTTGACACTGCTTTTCCCGGGGCTTGTGAAATTATGTCTGCCAGCACAACTGAGGGTGGATGAACTCAGCCAGGCGTTGAAGGTCATGAACTTGCTGTCTGTGCAAAATGACCAGGACGGGTATCATCCAAGAACCTTCAAGTTCACCAGCGCCGAGCAGCAAATTATGCGTTTACTGTTGCGTGGGCATTCGTTAGAGGATATTGCGCGAATACGCGGAGTCAGCCCAACGACCGTGAGCGTACAGCGCAATGGGTTGATGAAGCGCACGGGAACGAAAAGCCTGCAGGAGTTATGCTCACTTTATAGTGCGATGCGCACCCGGGAGCAGTCCGTTACGTGTAATTAACAGTTTGAAATAGAGCGGAAACGACGGGAATCTTCTGGTAAGCATTCGGCATTTTCACGCTCGAAGCAGCATTCTTTCTTATCCAGCATCCTTGCGGATAATGTTCTCTGTAAGGCACAACATTGTGCCAATTCTGATTTACAGTCACACCTCTTTTCCCGGCTTAAAAGCGACTATAATTTGCATGTTCAACAACAACCTTTAAGTAACTGTGCGCGATATTGTCGCGGAAATACTTCTCTTGTTCATGGCTCATTAAAAAACCTTGCCAGGTCTTGGGCGGAACACCAAGATATTGCTCGACACGGCCATTGCTGTGTTCAAGTTCGAGTACGCTGGTGCCAGGATCGTAGCCTGCGGTTCGCAATGCCCGGCAAGAGAGCGGATGTCGTTTCATGATTGGCCTGCTTTAATTTGCTGATAAAGTAACTTAACTGCTATCGGCAGTCTGTCAGGATTATTTATAGTCGTCATCAACTGCACGCCTACGTTTTTTGGTAGGGTGTGAGCATGCTTTCGCCAAAGAGTGAACATGAATTAAGACTTTTAAGGGGTAAGCGTCTAAAGAAAATAAAAAAGTATATATATTATCCTGGTTTTACATAATTGGTTAAGACTATGTCGTCTCGACCATTTGATGAGTTGTCAGGACGCACAGGTGGTACTCAATGATTATAATAGAGATTCTTGCTATCAGCTTTTTACTGGCCGTCAGCGTTTTTGCGTTTTATATGCATATCAAAATAGTACGCTCAAGAAAACCAGGAGGTTATAGAAGAAGCAGAAACAGATCCTGGTTTTCATAACAATCCTTTGCTTATCAGGATATAATTTAATTCCGTAAAAATTCGCAAGGCGGCGTAATAGCTCGCGGCACGCGCACGGAATAATGTCATACTGAATGCTTATAATTGAAGGCAACAGGAAGCGTTTCTTTTATTACCTGGAATGATGCAGTCATTAAAGTAAAGCGTTTTTTTGGCGATTGCAGCCAGGGCTAATTCTTTTGTGGTAAATATGCTGAAAGCGTAAAAGACATCAATTTTAGATGTGGCTGAAATTTTCTTTTTTATATTGTCCTTATGCGAGGAGACGGTTTTTATATTAATATTTAGCAGGTCAGAAATCTCACTGTCGCTCTTCTCGAACAAAATTTCTTGCAGTACGGAAATTTCGCGTTTACCCAGCGTAATGGTTTTGACGTAATGACTAAGCCTGCCATGCGTATACTCTATAAAGATATCCAGCAGGACATCGACTGAAACTTTATCGGGTATCACAATCACTTCTGAGTCGTATAGCGTAAACGGTATAAAATTCCCCTTGGTGACGGCCAGAACGGCGTGGCTAAAATGTTTAATTCTACAGGGTGTGATAAAATTAACAGTAGTATGTTGCCCGTTAATTTTGCTGATTTCTTCCCCTAACTCACTGATCCCTTTTTTTGTATAAGGACAAGTTGTTTTATATAATATTATGTTTATATTTCGTTCCATCTTACACCCTCCTTGAGCGTATTGAAGATGTACTTAATTTTTTTTATGTCCCTTGTTTGAGCTGATATTTATCATAAAGGAAAAGAATAGTTAACTGAGGATATTCTTATTTATTTATATGTGTGGACCAAATGGTGTATTTAAGGCTTTAGCGATGAAAGGAATTATCTCAATGATATTATTGTTGTTAACTTGCAGTCTAAATATTACTGAGATTTTGCTCTTTTTGGAATGAAATGTATATAAACTGTGTATATCTGGAAGGAATTATCTGTTGCGTTTGATTTCTCTGGGTACAGTGAGCGGAAAACTAATTGAATAGCTGGCATAGTCCGGGGAAAACAGCCTATGCCGCACGCTGTGATATGCAGAACGCGTGAGAAATCACGTCAGAAGTAAAGGGTGTAGTGAATAATAATTATAAAAATCATTTACTTGAAGTGGCTATACGTTTTTTTTAAGCAGGAAAAAACTCTCCCGGCAGTACAGCTCCAGTACCATATTTTGTGGGATCGTATAGCCTTTTCCTGTTACGCGCTGAATAAAGTTTTCCGGTAAGTCAACTTTTCTGAGCTTGGCTTTAAGGTTATTCATCACCTGCCACAAGCGCTGACTTGAGCAACTCAGCCCATTATTTTCCCAAACCTGCACTTGTAAATTTTTATCCGGCACGACTTCGCCGACAGCGTGAGCAAGTAAATATTCCAGCAAATTTGCCATCGTCTGGCGCAAGTGTTCTACCTGTCCTGGTGAACCATATTTAATCAAGCTCTTTTTAAATGGCAGAAATTCGACTTCGTTATATTTTCCGAGGCGATATCCATATATCGTTAACTTATCCATTTCGTTAGTCCAGGAAATTGCGTTGGCGATCGAAAAAAGAGCCAGATTTTTTTAGTAATCGTTGAGCCATTTTTGGAGATATGTGCTTTCCATCATTTTAAACCCCGTATAGTAGTTAGAATTTTGTTATGTATTCAAATGCATTTTTGTGTTCAATAAATGGAGGCACTTATAGGGCGTTAAAAGTTAAAATGCGGAGGAAAAACCACCGAGACTGGTTTTTAAGATTTTTTCTCTGTAATGCTGTTTTTTTTACCAGGTATAGTGGGTCATAATTGATGATAAGTTGTGCGGAAACGAATTTCCTGATTTTTGTCGATTTTTGTTATTTTATTCTAAATGATGAGGTTTGATTATATTTGCAATCTTCAAATATGTTTTTATAAGTGTTGTTTATAATATTTATTGTGGAAATAATTATTCCATCGCCTCACGCAGGGCATCCCGCGCTTCATTCAGCTCCTGCCCACAGGGATATCATTCACCCATTTTGTTGCGGTCTTAATAAGATCAGCAACCACGCTGCGGTTAAAGCCCAGCCGATGGCTCAGGGCGCTTACCTCTTCCCAGCGATGATTCTCATACAGCTCAATCAGCTGGAGCCAGGGATAGAGCGGGCCGCTTTTCTCCTTTAGCGCCATCATTACATTAACCGATACATCGATCTGGTTGATCAGATCGGTCATGGGCATCTCAAAGATCGTATCCAGTTGGGAAAAAAGCCCCACGATAAAAGCATCATCGGCAGCGTGGCGACTAAAAGAGTGCGCGGACGCCAGCTCACAGAACCTGGCGCGCACCAGGCTCTGATGGTAAATATCATCCGTTTTCACTTTATTGACGGATGTCAGGCATGAAACCAGCACAAAGCGGCGCAATTCGTTAGTGCCGAGATAGTAAATAATATCTTTTAAGGATTGACTGCGAAAATTTTTAATCCCTTTAGCATTGAACGCAATGTTTTGTGCATAACGCATAATTTTAAAAGAGAGCGCTAAATCCTGCTTCAGTAATGCTTCAATTTTGCCAAAATCAGGCGCATCAGCATTGACTTCTTTAATTAACTTAAGCGTAATAGCCTGGTTCTGGATTAATTTATTTGCAGCGTGAATCACGGGTTTACTGAAAAGATGTCCCTGAAAAAGCGTACAGCCTAAATTCTTATACGCTGTGTATTCTTCCTCGGTTTCGATCTTTTCCGCCAGCAAAATAATATTTTTTAGTCGCTGCGATTTTTGCGCAATATAGCTACTGATTTCTTGTAGCGTGTATTCCCTGACATCAAATTTAATTATGCTGATGTAGGGTAAAAAAGCATTCCAGGTATCATCCAGTGAGAAATCATCCAGCGCAATGCGAAAGCCATGCATAGAAAGTTGTTTGACTGTTTTCAGCAGCTGCGGGGTAGGGGAGGCGGTTTCCAGAATTTCGATAATAACACGATCTTTCGGAAGTGTTTCCGCGACGCCCTGTATCAGTAATTCATAGGGGAAGTTGACGAAAATAGTACTGTACTCTTTCAAACGCCCCAACGGTGCGCCGAGAAACTGCTCCACGATAATCTGTGCCGTGGCATATTCCGCCGTTACGTCGGGAAACCGATTGGTCATACTGTCTCTGAACAACAATTCGTAACCGACGGTGTTCATATTTGCGTCGAAAATCGCTTGCCGGGCGACAAAAGAGAACATTCTCTACTCCACTGACACGGGGACCTGCACAATGACATTGCGGTTAAGTACTTTCTTAACCGAACAACTGTCACTGTTTTTACAGGATAAAATGGAAGCCTGGACGAAAATAGCAAAGACGCAAGCCGGGCATATAAAAAGAGCCTCTGTTGTAAACGTATGCGTATTTTAAGTCAAATTCAGTTGCATAAATTTGCCCGCTCACGCGATGTGTGCGGGCAACAACCCACCAGCTTCGGGCGTTGACAGCACTCTTGTTCCCTTGAGATAAAATATATTTTACCGGTTTAGGGAGGGAACGTGGCACAGCGTAATCATTTTGGGCAGGCAGTGGACGAGGCGCTGGCGGCGTGGAGCGGTGCGCAACCACTGCCGCGCATCACGCTCGCCGGGCAGTATTGTCGCCTGCAACCCCTTGATGCTGAGTTACACAGCCATGATCTGCTGCATGCTTACTCACAGGCGCAGGATGACAGGGACTGGACATGGCTTGCGGGTGACAGGCCCACGACGATTGAGGAGATGGCGCGCTGGGTTGCCGGAAAAGTGATCGATACAACCGTCAACCCGTTTGCGGTTATCGACGCGGCCAGCGGGCGTGCGGTGGGCGTTGTGGCCTGGCTTGCTATCGACGAGCAAAACGGCTCGGTGGAAATCGGCCATGTCACCTGGTCGCCGCTGATGAAACAGAGCGTTTTGGGTACGGAGGCGATATGGCTGATGCTGCACCATGCGTTTGCCTGCAGTTACCGGCGCGTTGAGTGGAAATGCGATGCGATGAATATCGCCTCGCGCCGCGCCGCCGAGCGTATTGGTTTTACCTGGGAAGGGCGCTTTCGCCAGCATATGGTGCGCAAAGGGCGCAACCGTGACAGCGATTATCTCTCGATGCTGGATAATGAATGGCCGCTGCGTGACGCGGCAATTACGGCCTGGATTGCCGCCAGCAATTTCGATCTACAAGGCAGGCAAATACGTTCGCTCAATAGCTTTCACGAGCAGTTCTGATAACCCTGCATAAATAAGGTGATAATTCAGTGATGGTTATCACTTTTTTTATGAAAAATTATTATGTTGCTTCTTTTTGTTATTAATTAACCCCGTCGCTTCGCCGATTAAAACGTAGTCAGTTGCACTCACGTTTTTTATTCCACAGCAATTACCGGGGTTTTTATGCAATTTATTCGTAACCTGAAGATCAAGTTCGTGATGCTGGCGATCCTGATTATTTTTACCCTGCTCTGGGGCGGCGTGTCGTTTTTCTCTCTGCACGCCCTGAGCGGGTTAACCGACGAAGTCGAGCTGACCAATGTGCAGCAAGTTAACGGGGATATTATTAATAACGCCAGCGATCGCTACTACCAGGTAAAATTACTGATGGATCGCGCGATGGTTTATCACGCCAGCAACGATCAACAAAACTATCAGCAAACCGTTGAGCATATCGCCAAAGATATCGATTTCCTGCAGGCTGGCCTCAATCAATTTAAAGTGACTGACCATGCCAATATTAGCGTTACGGCAACCGACAATATTTATAACAGCTCGCTGACGCTTTTTAACCAGGCGATTAAACCGATGTTTGACGCCGTGAAAGCGAACGATAACGATACCTATATTTCGCTGTCAAAAGCGCAGTTTAGCCCGCTGCGTAGCGGTTTTTCTCAGGCCATTGTGGCGTACAATCAGGAAATACATGACCTGAAATCCGCCGCCAATGCGCGAATTGCCAGCTGGGTCTCGGTGACGCGTACCATTATTATTATCGCGATGGTGTTTGGCCTGCTGATGCTGGCGCTCTCCGAGCGTTATCTGGCTCTGTGCCTGGCTCGTTCACTGGAGTGGGTCAAAGACCATCTACAGGTGCTCTCCGTTGGCAATCTCGACAAACCCACCCGACATCTCGGTAATAACGAAGTCGGTCAACTGATCCCGTTTCTGGATACGATGCAGGCCAACTGGGTAAAAACCGTCAGCCAGATCCGCAGCAGTGCCGGGGAGATTTACCAGGGCGCCAGCGAAATCGCCGCAGGAAATACCGACCTCTCTTCACGTACCGAAGAACAGGCCGCCGCGCTGACGCAAACCGCAGCCAGCATGGAAGAGTTAAGCGCGGTGGTAAAACAGAACGCAGACAACGCCAGCGAGGCCAGCGTGCTGGCAAAAAATGCCTCAGGCGCGGTAAATCAAGGCGAGGAGATGGTGCAGTCCGTGATTGCCAGTATGAAAAATATCACCGAAAGCTCGCATAAAATCACCGATATCATTAATGTCATCGATAGCATCGCCTTCCAGACCAATATCCTGGCGCTGAATGCCGCCGTCGAAGCGGCCCGGGCCGGTGAGCAGGGGCGCGGTTTTGCCGTGGTGGCAAGCGAAGTGCGTAACCTCGCGCAGCGCAGCGCCGGAGCGGCGAAAGAGATAAAAGCCCTGATTAATGAGTCGGTCACGAACGTCAACAACGGCTACGATCAGGTGACGCTGACCAGTGAATCAATGGATAACATCCTGCGTTCGGTCAGCAGTGTAACGGATATCATGGGGGAGATTGCCGCCGCCTCAACCGAGCAGAGCAAAGGCATCGGCCAGGTGGGCGCAGCGATTTCGCAAATGGACAGCGTAACCCAGCAGAACGCGGCGCTGGTCGAAGAGTCCTCCGCCACCTCCAGCTCGCTGGAACAGCAGGCGTTTCGTTTAACGGAAATCGTCTCGGTCTTTACCTTACCCGGTGATGAGCAGGCAGCGAAGAGCGGTGCGGCACAAATCACCACCAGGAAAACGCGCCCGACGGCAGCAGCCCTCGCGTAATATTCTCTTAACAGGCCCGTTGCCTCGGGCCTCTCACATTACTCGCTCGCCAGCGTCATGACATAGACCTCATCACTCTGCCAGTGAACGCTTATTAATCGACTGCCAAGTGTCGGTGAAAACGTAGCCAGCGGGCGCAGCGTGAGCGTGCGCTCGTCAATGGCGAGAAGCTCGGCGCTGTCAAAGCCTGGAAAGGGGCGGGCGAGATGGGAAAAGGCTTTGTACAGGCTCTCTTTGGCGCTAAACACCAGCGTGAGCGCCAGCGCAAAGGGCAGCGAACAGCGCTCAAGCCGTACTCGTTCCTGCGGGCTGACAATGCAATCGGCAAGCTCGCTGCAGAGCGACGGGCTGAACAGCACTTCGAGATCGATACCAACCGGCTGGCTGGCAACCACCGCTAACGCTCTGCTTGCGCTGTGGGTGATGCTGCCAAAAACTCCCGCAGGCCATAGCGGTTCACCCGCCGCGCCGATGCCCGGCACCGTGGTTTCACCCCGCGCGCGCAAAGCGTGAACGGCGGCGATTCGCCCGGCCAGGTGTTCTGCCTGGCGCTTACGTGCGAAACGCGCAAGCCGCTCGTGGTGCGCAAGCCATAACAGACAACCAGGGGTGAGAGTGGAAGAGTCAAAGTCAACCTGATGCAGCGTGTGCCCGGCGAATGAAATGCTGTGGTGGGAAGTATCCATAACGAGAGTCTCACCAGACCCTCTCCCGCAGGAGAGGGCCGGTATAGCTTAGAAGTGGGTGTTCACACTCAGATACCAGGTGCGTCCCGACTCATTATAGGTTTCAGCGCCCGCGCCGTACATCCAGCCCGAGTCGCCGCCGGTGCTCTGGGCATTACCCGCGCGCCAGTGACGCTTATCGAACACGTTATCGACCCCGCCGGTCAGGCTGATATTTTTCGTCGCATCCCAGGTCGCGCTCAGGCCAACGATGCTGTACGGGCTGACTTCGTTCGTGGCTGAGCCCGTCACACGGTTACCCTGATAGTCATACTTCTTCGGCTGCTGCTTGCCATACCAGGTGAACGTTGACTGAACAGACACATCCGGGACGACCTGCCAGCTCAGCGTGGAGTTTAACGTATAGGCCGGGATTATCGACAGACGCTCGCCGGTGGTTTTGTTTTTACTTTGCAGCATGTAAGTGAAGTTATTGCTCCAGGTGACCGTATCGCTCACCGGCACGTTTAACGACCCTTCCAGCCCTTCAACCACCGCTTTCGGGATATTTTGCCACTGGTAAAGATCGGTTCTGGTGCTGCCGGAGCTGGTCTGGCCCAGCGGCGTAATACCAGACTCTATCTTGTTACGATAATCATTGCGGAACCACGTCACGCCCGCCAGCCAGCCTTCGTGTTTATACTCCAGACCAATCTCTTTATTGATGCTGGTTTCGGCTTTCAGATCTTCGTTACCCATCATATAGCAACCGACGCCGGTGCCGCTGGCATAACAACCCTGGCCTTTACTGTAGAGAATATAGTTAGGGTTAGTCTGATACAGGCTTGGCGCTTTATACGCCCGGCCAATCCCCATCTTCAGCGTAAAGTCATCGCCCAGCCCCTGGGAGAGGTTCAGCGACGGGCTCCAGTTGTTGCCGACAAGGGTGTGATGATCAAAACGCAGCGCCGGGGTCAGCATGGTGCTGTCGGTCAGCTCCATATTGTCTTCTGCAAAGATGGAGAAGATCTCCGCATCGGAGTAGGGGCTGCGATTGGTGCTGCTCAGACCGGCAATCGGGCCGCCCTGGAAGGCCTGGGTGTTCGACGCCAAATCTTTCATGCGCTGCTGGTTCCATTCGGTACCCAGCGTCAGGTTCTGATTCACCAGCAGATCCAGCGGCAGGTTTATCTCGTTATGCAGCATGATGTCGGACAGATCGATATCGACAAATTTGTCGCTGCTAAAGAGCCCCTCCAGACCGCCCGCTAAGCCTTCACCGAGGCGCGAGTTGCGGGTGCGTTCGTACTGAACCCAGTTATTGGTCGTGACCCCGTTGTCCCAGGCCCCGGCCCAGGTTACGGAGTAGTTCTGGCGATAGAGGCGGTTCGTCTCTTTGCCGTAATTTTTGCGCACATAATCATTGGTTTTGCTGTCATTGTTGGTGTTTTGCGTATCGCCCGCGTAGAGGTTACCCTGGCGGCTGTAACCGGCCTCGAACTCCAGCGATTGCATAGGCGCAAAGTCCCAGCGCACCACGCCATTGATATCTTTATTAATTGAGCCTTCGCGCCCGGCGGCGCGGGTGTCGGCATAGGTGCCGGTACGCTCAGAGAGATGATTTTCGTTGATATCCCACGCGTCTGCCTGCGTTTTTGCCAGCCCGCCGTACAGACGGAAGCTGACATCACCGCCCAGCGGGCCGCTGAGGCTAAAATCTGTGCGTTTAGTAGCACCTTCATCTTTATGTTCCGGCGCGTTGAAGTAGCTGTTCCAGGAGCCGTGCCACTCGTTGCCGCTCTGTTTTTTGGTGATGATATTCACCACGCCGCCCGCCGCACCGTTACCGTAGCGCACGGCGGCAGGGCCACGGATGACTTCGATACGCTCGATCATCTCCGGCGGCACCCAGTTGGTATCGCCACGGCTGTCGCGCTCTCCGCGCCAGCCAAGACGCACCGAGTTACGGCTGGTGACCGGTTTGCCGTCGACCAGAATCAGGGTATTTTCCGGCCCCATGCCGCGAATATCTATCTGGCGATTGTTACCACGCTGGCCGCTGGTGGCGTTGCCGGTTAAGTTAACGCCTGGCATGGTGCGGATAATTTCTGAGACATCGCGCGCCGGCGGGTTTTTACGAATTTCGTCGGCGGTAATGGTGGAAACCCCGGGCGCTTGCAGGTTTTGCTGTGCTGCCGTGACGACGATAGTGTCTTCCGGGCCGATCGTTTCGCTGACTGGCGCCTCTGCCGCAAAGGCGGGTAAGGCAACGCCGTAGATCCCTAAATTGACCAGTAAGGTCAGGGATTTCATCTTGTTATTCATTGTTGTACCTGCTTTTCCTCGCCGCAACCCCGGCGTGTCCATTCCCAGAGGGAGAGGGGGCGGCATGATGACGCCAGCGCATAACGATCCCTCGCTCCTGAGAAAGTGCGTTAACGGCGGCTTGTTTACTGTGAAAGACGCGCTTCCCACAGCGCGCCAATACGCTATTGCAAATGCAAATAGTTATCAATAATATTATCGATAATTTATATTAGAGCAATCAGAACTTTTCATTTATTTCTTGGGGTTACAGCCGTGATGTCAGCAACGGGAAGCGATGCCTGGTGGGCGTCTAAAAAGGGGCCGGAATGGGTCGCCGCCGCATCGGGCACATACCGTGTCACCTTCTGGTGGCGCGATCCTGCCGGTACGCAAGCTACCTCCCGCGTGCAGCGGGTCTGGCTCTACATCACCGGCGTGACCGATCACCACCGGCAGGCGTCGCCGCACTCGTTGCAGCGCATTGCGGATACCGATGTCTGGTTTGCGGAAGTTGAGCTGGAGAGCCGCTGGCGCGGTAGCTACTGCCTGATCCCCTCAGAAAATGAAACCGATTTTCCCCCGGATGCGTTTGCCAGCCCGCCTGACCGCATTGCGCTGCGCGAAGGCTGGCGCAAATTACTCGCCCACGCGATTGCCGACCCGCTTAACCCGCAAAGCTGGCGCGGCGGACGCGGCCATCCGGTGTCGGCGCTGGAAATGCCAGGCGCGCCGCCGCAACCTGGCTGGGGAGCGTCAGAAACGCCTTTCAATGAACCGCACTGCCTGACATGGCACAGCGCACGGCTGAAAAACCGCCGCCGGGTATGGGTTTTCACCACCGGCGAGGGCGTAAGCGCCGATCGCCCGCTGGCAATATTACTGGACGGGCAGTTCTGGGCGAACAGCATGCCGGTCTGGCCCGCGCTGGCGTCGCTCACCACCCAGGGGCAGTTGCCTGCGGCGGTCTATCTCCTGATTGACGTGATTGATAACACCCACCGCAGCCAGGAATTACCCTGCAACGAGGCGTTCTGGCTGGCGGTTCAGGAAGAGCTACTGGAGCAGGTGCGGGCGATTGCGCCCTTTAGCGATAGCGGCGAGAACACGGTGGTGGCCGGGCAAAGTTTTGGCGGGCTTTCTGCTTTATACGCAGGGCTGCACTGGCCGCAACGTTTTGGCTGCGTGCTCAGCCAGTCCGGCTCTTACTGGTGGCCGCATCGCGGCGAAGGGCAGGACGGTTTTCTTATCGAACAATTAAAAAAGGGTGCGCTACAGCCACACGGGCTGCGCATTGTACTGGAAGCAGGCGTGCGCGAGCCGTTGATCTATCGCACTAACCAGGCGCTGCTTGCGCTGCTTGAGCACAAGCCGGTGACCATCGAGTGGCGGCCCGTCGATGGCGGGCACGACGCGCTGTGCTGGCGCGGCGGCCTGACCGCCGGGCTGATAACCCTCTGGCACTCCCTGAGCCGCACCGCCTGAAGCCCTTTTATGACAGGAGTTTGTTATGGAGTACACCAATCCTTTCGATAACCCGCAAGGACGCTTTTATATTCTGCAAAACGCACAGCAGCAATACAGCTTGTGGCCGGAGCAGTGCGCGCTACCCGCAGGCTGGCAGGTGATGTGTGAACCGCAGCCCACAGCGCAGTGCAATGCCTGGCTTGAGGCGCACTGGCACGCCCTCACGCCTTCGAACTACGCACAATAAGGAGCGGCAAATGAAGCAACGTTTACCGCTTGTCGCCGCCCAGCCCGGCATCTGGATGGCGGAAAAACTCTCCTCGCAGCCTAACGCCTGGAGTGTTGCCCACTATGTTGAAATGCGTGGCGAAATCGACAGCGCACTACTGGCGCAAGCGATCGTCGCAGGGCTTGCGCAGGCCGACACGCTACGCATGCGCTTTGCCGAAGATAATGGCGAGGTGTGGCAATGGGTGGATGAAAGCCAGGTATTTAGTACGCCAACCATCTCTGACCTGCGCCAGCATGCAGACCCGCGCGCCGCGGCGCTGGCGCTGATGCACGCCGATCTTGGGCAAAACCTGCGGGTGGAGAGCGGTAAGCCGCTGCTGCATCACCAGTTGATACGCGTGGGCGAAGAGTGCTGGTACTGGTATCAGCGCTATCATCACTTACTGGTTGATGGCTTTAGTTTCCCGGCCATTACCCGCCAGATAGCGGCAATTTACCGCGCATGGCAACGCGGCGAACCCACCCCGGCAACGCCTTTCACCCCCTTCGCTGAAGTGGTGGAGGAGTACCAGCGCTACCGGGAAAGCGATGCCTGGCAGCGCGACAGCGCGTTTTGGGCAAAACAGCGTGGCGAACTGCCGCCCCCGGCTTCGCTTTCTGCAACACCGCTGGCGGGGCCGTCGGCCACCACCGCGATTATCCGCCTGAAAAAGCAGTTTGATGGTGCAGCGTTCAGCCGTTTAACGCAGTCGGCAAAACAGAGCCAGCCCGCCGATCTCGCGCTGGCGCTGGTGGCCCTGTGGCTGGGGCGCTTGTGCGGGCGTACGGATTACGCCGCCGGGTTTATCTTTATGCGCCGCATGGGGTCGGCGGCGCTGACCACCACCGGGCCGGTGCTGAATGTGCTGCCGCTCGCCATTCATCTGGATGGCACGCAAACCCTGGAGCAACTGGCCGCACAACTGGCCGCCTCGCTAAAAGCGATGCGTCGCCATCAGCGTTATGACGCCGAGCAAATCGTGCGCGATGCCGGGCGGGCAGCAGGGGCTGAGCCACTGTTTGGCCCGGTCTTTAACGTAAAAATGTTTGATTACCGGCTGGATATTGACGGCATCAGCGCAACAACCCATACGCTGGCAACCGGGCCGGTCAACGATCTGGAAATCGCCCTGATCCCGAACGAGGAGGGAGGCCTGGCGCTGGAAGTGCTGGCGAATCGCAGCCGTTACGATGAAGCGACGCTAAACCAGCACGTTGCGCGCCTGGACGCACTGCTGCGCCAGTTCGCGGAGAACCCGGCGCTGCGCTGCGGCGATGCAGAGCTACTGATGCCTGACGAAGCGCAACAGCTTGCCCGTATTAACGACACAGCCGTTGAGATCCCGCGCACGACACTGAGTGAGCTGGTGGCGGCGCAGGCGGCAAAAACGCCGGACGCGCCCGCGCTGGCCGATGCGCGCTGGCACTTTACCTACCGTGAAATGCGCGAACAGGTGCTGGCGCTGGCGCACAAGCTGCGCGAGCTGGGCGTTCAGCCTGGCGACAGCGTGGCGGTCGCCTTGCCGCGCTCGGTCTTTCTGACGCTGGCGCTGCACGGCATAGTGGAAGCGGGAGCCGCCTGGCTGCCGCTCGATACCGGCTACCCCGACGACAGGCTACGCATGATGCTGGAAGATGCGAAGCCGCGCCTGCTTATCACCAGCGACGATCAGCGTGCACGTTTTAGCGGCATTCCTGGGCTGGCGCATTTTTGCTATGAGGCACCGCTGGCGACGGATGGCAGCACGCCGCTGGCGCTCTCGCGCCCGGAACATACGGCCTACATTATTTTTACCTCCGGTTCGACCGGGCGGCCGAAAGGGGTAATGGTCGGTCAGCAGGCTATCGTTAACCGCTTGCTGTGGATGCAGGCGCACTACCCCTTAAGCACGCAGGATGTGGTGGCGCAGAAAACGCCATGCAGTTTTGACGTCTCGGTCTGGGAGTTCTGGTGGCCGTTTCTCGCCGGAAGCCAGTTGGTGATGGCCGAACCGCAGGCGCACCGCGACCCGCAGGCATTGCAGGCTTTTTTCCGCCAGTACGGCGTCACCACCACCCATTTTGTGCCCTCCATGCTGGCGGCGTTCGTGGCCTCGCTGACGCCACAACGCGCGAAGGAAAGCTGCGCCAGCTTAAAGCAGGTGTTTTGTAGCGGCGAGGCGCTGCCCGCCGATCTCTGCCGCGAGTGGCAGCAGTTGACCGGCGTTGCGCTGCATAACCTTTATGGCCCGACGGAAGCGGCGGTTGACGTAAGTTGGTATCCGGCGCATGGCGAGGCGCTCGCAGCGGTGCGCGGTAACAGCGTACCGATTGGCTACCCGGTGTGGAACACGGGGCTGCGTATCCTGGATGCCATGATGCGCCCGGTGCCGCCTGGCGTAGCGGGCGATCTTTACCTTACCGGCGTGCAACTGGCGCAGGGGTATCTGGGGCGACCTGATCTTAGCGCCAGCCGGTTTATCGCTGACCCGTTTGCCCCCGGCGAGCGTATGTACCGCACGGGCGATGTGGCTCGCTGGCTGGAGAATGGCGCGGTTGAGTATTTAGGGCGTAGCGACTTTCAGTTAAAAATCCGCGGCCAGCGCATTGAATTAGGCGAAATCGACCGCGCGATGCTGAACCTTACGGATGTGGCGCAGGCGGTGGCGCATGCCTGCGTATTGAACCAGGCGGCAGCCAGCGGCGGCGATGCGCGCCAGCTGGTCGGCTATGTGGTTTCGGCCTCCGGCCTGCCGCTTGATACGCAAGCGTTACTGGAGCAACTGCGCAGCCAGCTACCGCCGCATATGGTGCCGGTAGTGCTGCTGCAACTGAGCGAACTGCCGCTCAGCGCCAACGGCAAACTCGACAGAAAAGCGCTGCCGTTGCCGAACCTTACGGCAAGCAGCGGCGGGCGTCCGGTGAAAGCAGGGATGGAAACCCGCGTGGCGCAGGCGTTTGCGGATTTGCTCGGCTGTGACATTAACGATGCGCAGGCGGATTTCTTCGCGCTTGGCGGCCATTCCCTGCTGGCCATGCGCCTTGCCGCGCAACTTAGTGCGCAGAGCGAACAGCCGGTCACGCCGGGGCAAATCATGGTCGCTTCAACGGTGGAGAAACTCGCCGTTCTGCTGGAAAAAACGCGCTCATCTGAAGAGACGCAGCGCCTGGGGCTGGAAACGCTGCTGCCGCTGCGCGAAAGTCGTGGGCCGACGCTTTTCTGTTTCCATCCCGCTTCCGGCTTTGCCTGGCAGTTCAGCGTGCTGGCGCGTTATCTGGCGCCCAACTGGTCGATTACGGGGCTTCAGTCGCCGCGACCAACCGGGCCAATGCAGCAAGCCGCCACGCTCGATGAGGTGTGCGAGCAGCATCTGGCGACACTTTTAAGCCAGCAACCGCACGGGCCTTATTATCTGTTTGGCTACTCGCTTGGCGGCACGCTGGCGCAAGGCATCGCGGCGCGTTTGCAGGCGCGCGGCGAAGCGGTGGCGTTTCTCGGGCTGCTGGATACCTGGCCGCCGGAAACACAAAACTGGGCGCAGAAGCAGGCGAACGGGCTGGACCCGGTGGTACTGGCGGAAATCGAACGCGAGCGCCAGGCCTTTCTTGCCGCGCAGCAGGGGCAGGCTTGTGGCGAATTGTTTAACACAATTGAGGGCAACTATGCCGACGCCGTGCGTTTGCTGACCACCGCCCGCAGCCAGCCATTTACCGGGAAAGCGACGCTGTTTGTCGCCGAACGTACGCTGCCTTCAGGTATGGACCCGCAACAATGTTGGGCACCCTGGGTGGGTGAGCTGGAGGTGTATCGCCAGGATTGCGCGCATGTGGATATTATCTCGCCGCAGGCATTTACGCGCATCGGCCCGGTCTTGCGGGACATTCTTGGCGAGGGCTGAAAGGGCAGGGCGAGTGCAACACGCGCTCGCCCAGGCCGCACTATTGACGCCCCAGCGGCACCACCAGCGGCGTATGCGCGACAGGATCGTCAATTATCATGCAGCGCATGCCGTAGACCGCTTCAATCAGCTCGGCGGTGACTATCTCTTTTGGCGCGCCCTGCGCCACAATCTTGCCGTCGCGCAGCGCAATCAGATGCGTGGCGTAGCGGCAGGCCTGGTTTAAGTCGTGCAGCACCGCCGCCAGCGTGTAACCTTGCTCGCGATTCAGCGCGCTTAACAGCTCCAGCACATCTATCTGATAACTGATATCCAGCCAGGTTGTCGGCTCATCGAGCAGCATAATGGCGGTTTCCTGCGCCAGCACCATCGCAATCCATGCACGCTGGCGCTGGCCGCCGGAGAGCGTATCGACGCTTTGCTGCGCCAGGTTCTCCACGCCGGTTGCCCGCATCGCGCGCTGCACCGCCGCTTCATCCTCTTTACGCCAGCGGGTAAACAGCGGCTGGTGCGGATAGCGCCCGCGCGCGACCAGCTCCTGCACGGTGATATCTCCCGGCGTGCTGGCGTTTTGCGCCAGTAACCCGATGCGCCGCGCCACCTCTTTGCTGGCAAAGCGCTGGATCTGCTCGCCATCCAGGTAAACGTGCCCGTTGGTCGGCGTCATCAGGCGGCTGAGCGTGCGCAGCAGCGTTGATTTCCCGCAGCCGTTAGGCCCGATGATCGCGGTGAAATGGCCGTCGGGAATAGCGACCGTCAACTGCTCGGCAACGATTTTTTTGCCGTAACCCAGGGTGAGCGCTTCGCCACGCAAACGGGCTTGTGAATCGTTCATTTTTTGCGGGACTCCTGAATTAACAAGGCGATAAGGTAGATGCCGCCGAGGCTGACCGTCACCACACCGACCGGCAACTGGTAAGGCGTGAACCCTTGCTGGGCTATCATATCGGCCCCCAGCAGCAGCAGCGCGCCGCACAGGGCGGACTGCGCCAGCCCCCAGCGCGCGGTAGCGCTAATTCTGCGCGCAATATGCGGCGCAACCAGCGCAATAAAGGAAATTGGGCCTGCCAGCGCCGTCGCCGCCGCGGTGAGCGCCACCGCCACCAGCATCAGCAGCAGGCGCGAGCGCTCAACGCTGACTCCCAGCGCGCAGGCGCTGTCATCGCCCATCTCCAGCAGCCGCAAGCGGCGAGCCAGCAAGGCCGCGCAGACAAACATCGCCACAATAATCGGCGCAGAGGGCAGCAATTTTGCCCAGGTCAGGCCGTTTAACGAACCTGCGTTCCACAGCCCGGCGCTGAGCGCGGTTTCCAGAGAGGCTTTCAGCAAAAGCCAGGTGTTAAAGGCCACCAGCATCGCGCGCACGCCGATGCCGACAATAATCAGGCGGAAAGTTTCGATACCGTTGCGCCAGGCCAGCAGCCAGACAATTAGCGAGGTGAATATTCCGCCTGCCATGGCCGCCAGCGCGATAGCGGTCAGATGCTGACCAAACAGCACCATCGCCACCAGCACACCGCTCCACGCCCCGGTGTTAAAACCCATCACATCGGGGCTGCCGAGCGGGTTTCGCATTAGCGACTGAAAAATCGCGCCGCTGACGCCAAGAGCGGCACCAATCAGCAGCGCCATCAGCACGCGCGGCAGACGCCACTCGGTGACGACGAGTTTCATCGCGCGCGGCGCATCGCCAAAGAGGGCGTGGAAAACATCAGAAAACGCCAGCGTAACCGCGCCGCTGCGCAGGCTGAAGGCGCTCAGCACCAGTGCGGCGATGGTCATCACTAAACAGCTAACAACCAGGCGGCGGGAGGGCGCTATCACAGGCCACCTCCTTTCGCGCGGCGCACCAGCGCTATCAATACCGGCGCGCCGATAAAGGCGCTCACGACCGACACGCGCAGCTCGCCCGGCACCAGCAGGCGGCCAATAATATCGGCAAACAGCAGCAGGGCAGGGGTGGCAACCAGGGTGACCGGCAGCGACCAGCGGTGATCGGCACCCACCAGCCAGCGCGCCATATGCGGCATCATCAGGCCAATAAACGCAATCGGCCCAACCACGGCGGTGGCGCTGCCACACAGGATGCTAATCGCCAGCAGCCCAAGCAGCTGGGTGCGCGCCACTTTGCTGCCAAGCGCCGTGGCGGTGTCGCTGCCGAGGCTCAGGCTGTTCAGCGCACGGCTTAGCAATAAAGCGATGCCGCCAGCCAGCACAACCGGCAACAGGACAATTTTCAGCGTGGAGAGTGTGCGGATATCCAGCGAACCGGCCTGCCAGAAACGCAGCTGATCGTAGACGTCTGCATTGAGTAGCGAAATGCCGCTCGATAAGCCTTCGAGCACGGCGCTTAGCGCAACGCCTGCCAGCGTCAGGCGCACCGGGCTGAGCTGCCCGCCGCCCTGGCTACCGGTAAAGGCGACCAGCAAGGAGGCGGCCAGCGCGCCGCAAAACGCCAGCAGCAGTTGCTCCTGGGGCGACGCCACGCCGAGCAGCGCCGCGCCGAGCACAATAGCAAAGCTTGCGCCAGAATTGACGCCAAGCAGGCCCGGATCGGCCAGCGGGTTGCGGGTGAGGGTTTGCATCAGCGCACCGGCCACGCCCAGCGCGCCACCGGCAAGAATACCTGCCAGCGTGCGGGGCAGGCGGGCATCCAGCACAATGGTGCAGTCCGCGCTCTGGCACGCGCCGGTCAGGGCATCAATCACCACGGAGGCGGGTATCGGTTTGGCACCGATTAACAGGCTGAGTGCAATGGCTATCAGTAGCAATATCAATAACCCGACAAGAGCGCAGGGGCGCGTCGGGAAAGCAGAAAACGACATACAACACCTTGAATTTGATAATGATAGTAATTATCGTTATCGATCTTGTTCTGGTATGTTACCATGCGCCGCCCGCAAGTGGGCATAAAAAAGTGTGTATTAAGGCATTGTAATGAAGCAACAATCCTGGCTGTTAAACCTGAGCCTGCTGCGCACGCACCCGGCTTATCGCGCGGTCTTTCTGGCGCGTTTTATCTCCATCCTCGCGCTCGGTTTACTGGGCGTTGCCGTGCCGGTACAAATTCAGACGCTGACACAATCGAGCTGGCCGGTGGGGCTTGCCGTGACGCTTACCGGCGGGTCGATGTTTATCGGCCTGATGATTGGCGGCGTACTGGCGGACAGGTTTGAGCGTAAAAAACTGATTTTACTGGCGCGCTCCACCTGTGGCGTCGGGTTTATCGGTCTGTGTCTTAATGCGCTGCTTCCCACCCCGTCGCTGGCGACGATTTATCTTTTGGGCATTTGGGACGGTTTCTTTGGTGCGCTGGGCGTGACGGCGCTTCTGGCGGCGACGCCTGCGCTGGTCGGGCGGGAAAATTTGATGCAGGCCGGAGCGATAACCATGCTGACCGTGCGCCTGGGCTCGGTGATTTCCCCGATGTGCGGCGGCCTGCTGTTGGCGACCGGCGGCGTGGTGTGGAACTACGGCCTCGCGGCAACGGGCACCTTTATTACCTTGCTGCCTCTGCTGAGCTTGCCCACCTTGCCACCGCCGCCACAGCCGCGCGAGCACCCGCTGAAATCGCTGCTGGCCGCGCTGCAATTTTTACTGCGTAACCCATTGATAGGCGGTATTGCGCTGCTTGGCGGATTGCTGACGATGGCGAGCGCCGTGCGCGTGCTCTACCCGGCGCTGGCGACCGGCTGGCAGATGTCGCCCGCCGGGATTGGCCTGCTGTATGCAGCGCTGCCTTTGGGCGCCGCCATCGGCGCGCTAACCAGCGGTCGGCTGGCGCACAGCGAGCGGCCAGGCGTGGTGATGCTGGCAACCACGCTTGGGGCGTTTCTCGCAATCGGTCTGTTCAGTTTGATGCCGGTCTGGCAGCTGGGCGCGCTGTTTCTGGCGCTCTGCGGCTGGCTGAGCGCGGTGAGTTCGCTTTTACAATATACGTTGCTGCAAACCCAGACGCCGGAAGCGATGCTCGGGCGCATTAACGGTTTATGGACGGCGCAGAACGTGACCGGAGATGCCATCGGCGCGGCGCTGCTTGGCGCGATGGGCTCAATGATTACGCCTGCTGCGTCGGCCAGTATCAGCGGCTTCGCGCTGGTGATAATTGGCGTGCTGCTGGTGATGGTGCTGGGAGAGCTGCGGCGTTTTCGCCAAACGCCGCCAGAGAGCGAACTAACCAAACAGCGCGGTTAAGCGTTGCAGCACGCGGGTGGCGCTGTAGTAATCCAGGCGGAACGTCTCCGCGCCCAGCGCATAAACACGCTTTTGTTGCACCGCCGGGATATGCGCAAGCAGAGGATTCGCCGCCAGCGCATCCGCCTCTTTCTGCGAGCTGGCAAACAAGAACAGCGCCTCGCCGTTCAATCCGGCAGCCAGATTTTCACCGCCTAACTGCACGATATCGTGACGTTTGCCCTGGCTCTGGCTGCCCTGTAACCCGGCAGGCAGCGAAGCAAGGGCGAAACCCAACTGCTCCATCAATTGCCCCTGGGCGGAGTCTTTTGTCCACAGATTCGCGTTATGCGCCGCCGGGTTGTAAACCAGCGCGCTGACCGGCTGAGGCGGCAACGTCATGCGCGCTTTCGCTGCCGCGAGCTTTTGATTGAACTCGGTGATACGCGCGGCGGCCTGCTGCTCGTGGCCGGTTATCTCGCCAAGCTGGGTCAGCAGCGCTTGCCAGCTTTTATCGTCGTAGTTAATCACCAGCGTCGGCGCGATGGTCGAGAGCTGATCGTAGAGCGCGAGGGCAGAATCACCGCCGGTAGCGCTTATCAGGATCAAATCCGGCATCTGCGCGGCGACCGCTTCGGCATTGGGTTCGCCGATATAAAGGCGCGCCACGTTACGTTGTTTTGCAATATCGCCCCACTGGCGCAAAAAACCCTGCGCGTCGGCGAAACGGTTGTTCGGCGTGGTCGCGCCGCTCGCCACCACGGGCGCATCAATCGCCAGCAGTGAACCGGTGAGGGTGACGCTGGTAGAGACAATACGCTGCGGTTTGCTGTCGAGCTGGTGGGTTCCGTGGCTGTCCGTCACCTGGCGCGGCCAGCCTTCAGCGGCGGCTGAGGTTAATCCGCAAGTGAAAAAGCACAGTAACAATAAGGACTTGCAGAAGAAAACAGGTAATCTCACGTGGCACATCCTGTATTTAAACGTAAAGTTAATGCGTATCATTTTCAGTGTTGAATGAAGCAGATGCAAGCATTTGCCCTACAGAGAAAGATTCTGCTGTTGACAGAGCCGGTCATAACTTTTTATCTTATCGGACTTAAAATGCAAATGATAATAATTATTAGTTAACTTAGCGTTGTTGGAGGAGAGATGGATACCGAACTGGCAGAGGATATTAAGCGCTCAGCTAACACACTGAACGCTGAACAGTTTTTCTTTATGTCGCCGTACCGCAGTTTTACCACAACAGGCTGTTTTGCCCGCTTCTCTGAGCCGGCCAGCGGCGGCGAGGCGCAGGCGAGCCGCTTCCAGCAAAAACTGGCGCAGGCCTTTGCCGATGCCAAAGCCTCTGGCATCGCCAACCCGGTGATGGTGGGCGCTATCCCCTTCGATACGACGCAGCCGTCCGCTCTGTTTATCCCGCAACGCATAGAAAGCTTCTCCCGCCCGGACAAACAGCGCTCAGCCCGTTACCACGCGGGCGCCGCGATGCCTGCCGTGACGTCGCAAACGGCTATCCCTGAGCAGGATACCTTTATGCAGATGGTGGAGCGCGCGGTGGCAAAAACCGCGACGCCGGAGGTGGATAAAGTCGTCCTTTCGCGCCTGATTGATATCAATACGCAAAGCCGTATCGACAGCGGCGCGCTGCTGGAGCGGTTGATTGCGCAAAACCCGGCCAGTTTTAACTTCCACGTGCCGCTACCGGATGGCGGCGTGCTGCTGGGCGCCAGCCCGGAACTGCTGGTGCGCAAAGAGGGGGCGCATTTTAGCTCGCTGCCGCTGGCGGGGTCTGCGCGTCGTCAGCCAGACGACATGCTCGATCGCGAAGCAGGCAACAAGCTGCTGGCGTCAGAAAAAGACCGCCACGAGCATGAACTGGTCACGCAGGCGATGAAAGCCGTGCTCGCACCGCGCAGCCGTTCGCTGACGCTGCCGGACTCGCCGCAACTGGTCAGCACGCCGACCCTCTGGCACCTGGCCACGCCTATTGAGGGCGTTGCGCGTGACGAAGAGAATGCCCTGACGCTTGCCTGCCTGCTGCATCCTACGCCTGCGCTGAGCGGTTTCCCGCATCAGGCGGCGAAAAAACTGATTGCGGAACTGGAGCCGTTCGACAGGGAACTGTTCGGCGGCATCGTTGGCTGGTGCGATGCCGAGGGCAACGGCGAATGGGTGGTCACTATCCGCTGCGCTCGTCTTTATGAGCGCACGGTGCGCCTGTTCGCCGGGGCAGGGATTGTTCCGGCTTCTTCGCCGCTTTCTGAGTGGCGCGAAACCGGCGTCAAACTGACCACCATGCTGAACGTGTTTGGCCTGCATTAAGGAGCAAAAATGTCCATTCCTTTTACCCGCTGGCCGGATGAGTTCGCCAGACGCTACCGTGAAAAAGGTTACTGGCAGGATTTGCCGCTGATCGAGATGTTGACGCGCCACGCGCAGAGCAACGCGGTCGCGGTGATTGACGGCGAGCGGGAGTTCACTTACCAGGCGCTTAATCAGGCCGTTGATAACCTGGCGAGTGCATTACAGGCGCAAGGGGTTCGCCACGGGGAGACGGCGCTGGTGCAGCTTGGCAACGTGGCGGAGTTTTACATCACGCTGTTTGCGCTGTTAAAAATCGGCGTCGCGCCGGTGAACGCCCTGTTCAGCCATCAGCGTAGCGAACTCAATGCATACGCTTCGCAGATAAAACCGGCGCTGCTGATAGCCGATCGCCAGCACGCGTTATTTGCTGACGATACCTTTGTGAATGATTTTGTGGCGCAGCACCGCTCGCTGCGGGTGGTGTTGCTGCGCGGCGAGAGCAGCGAGCATGGGCTGGAAGCGGCGATTGCCCGCCCGGCGCAGGCGCTGCTCGCAACGCCGACCCCGGCGGATGAAGTGGCGTTCTTCCAGCTCTCCGGCGGCAGCACCGGCACGCCGAAACTCATTCCGCGCACGCATAATGATTACTACTACAGCATTTTGCGCAGCAATGAGATTTGTGGCTTCAATGCACAAACCCGCTACCTGTGCGCCCTGCCTGCGGCGCATAACTACCCGATGAGTTCACCTGGCGCGCTGGGCGTCTTTCTGGCCGAAGGCTGCGTTGTTTTGGCCGCCGATCCCAGCGCGAGCCTTTGTTTTGCACTGATTGAAAAGCATCGCATCAACGTGACCGCGCTGGTGCCGCCTGCCGTAAGCCTGTGGTTGCAGGCGATAAACGAGTGGGGCAGCAACGCGCAGCTCGCGTCGCTCAAACTGTTGCAGGTTGGCGGCGCGCGTTTATCGGCAACGCTTGCAGCACGTATTCCGGCTGAGATCGGCTGCCAGCTGCAGCAAGTGTTCGGCATGGCCGAAGGGCTGGTGAACTACACCCGTCTGGATGACAGCGACGCGCGTATTTTTCATACCCAGGGGCGTCCGATGTGCCCGGACGATGAAGTCTGGGTGGCCGATGAGCAGGGCAACCCGCTGCCACCAGGGCAGGTCGGGCGGTTGATGACGCGCGGCCCTTATACCTTCCGTGGATATTTTAATAGCCCGGAACACAACGCCAGCGCCTTTGATAAGAACGGTTTTTACTGCTCCGGGGATCTGATTTCGATTGATGAGCAGGGCTATATCACCGTGCAGGGGCGTGAAAAAGATCAGATCAACCGTGGCGGCGAGAAAATTGCCGCCGAAGAGATAGAAAACCTGCTCCTGCGCCATGAGGCAGTGATTCATGCGGCTTTGGTCAGTATGGAAGATGAGCTGCTCGGCGAGAAAAGCTGCGCGTATCTGGTGGTAAAAGCGCCGGTGCGGGCGGTGGCCATCCGGCGTTTTCTGCGCGAGCAAGGCGTGGCGGAGTACAAACTGCCGGATCGGGTCGAATGCCTGGACGCACTGCCGCTAACGCCGGTGGGCAAGGTCGATAAAAAACAATTACGCCAGTGGCTGGCACAGCGCGCCAGCGCGTAACGAGGAGAGAACATGGCAATCCCTAAATTGCAGGGCTACGCGCTGCCGACAGCGGCGGATATCCCGGAAAATAAAGTCAGCTGGGCGTTCGAGCCTCAGCGTGCCGCGCTGTTGATTCATGATATGCAGGAGTATTTCATCAACTTCTGGGGTGATAACTGCCCGATGATGCAGCAGGTGGTGGCGAATATCGCCGCGCTGCGTGACTTCTGCAAGCAGCATAGTATTCCGGTCTATTACACCGCGCAGCCGAAAGAGCAGAGCGATGAAGACCGGGCGCTGCTCAATGATATGTGGGGGCCGGGACTGACCCGCTCGCCGGAGCAGCAAAAAATTGTGGCGGAGCTGGCGCCAGACGAGGCCGATACGGTGCTGGTGAAGTGGCGCTACAGCGCGTTTCACCGCTCGCCATTAGAGCAAATGCTCAAAGAAACGGGCCGTGACCAGCTGATTATCACCGGTGTGTACGCCCATATCGGCTGCATGACCACCGCCACCGATGCATTCATGCGCGATATCAAACCTTTTATGGTGGCCGATGCGCTGGCTGACTTTAGCCGCGAGGAGCATCTGATGTCGCTGAAATACGTCGCCGGTCGCTCCGGTCGCGTGCTGCTGACCCAGGCGTTGTTGCCGGTGCCGGGCAGTAAAGCGGCGCTGCGTGCGCTTATCCTGCCGCTGCTGGACGAGTCTGACGAGCCGCTGGACGACGAAAACCTGATTGATTACGGTCTGGATTCGGTGCGCATGATGGCGCTGGCCGCCCGCTGGCGCAAAGTCCACAGCGATATCGATTTTGTGATGCTGGCGAAGAACCCGACGATTGATGCCTGGTGGGCGCTACTTTCCCGCGAGGTGAAATAATGCCTGCGCTGGATTTTTCCGGGAAAATGGTGTGGGTCACCGGGGCCGGAAAGGGAATTGGCTACGCGACCGCGCGGGCATTTGCCGACACAGGCGCACGGGTGACCGGGCTGGATATCGCCTTTCCGGGCACGGATTACCCCTTTGCCTGTGAAACGCTGGATGTCGCCGAAGCCGGGCAGGTGGCGGCGGTTTGTGCGCACTTGCTGGCGCAAAACGAGCGGCTGGATGTGCTGGTCAATGCCGCTGGCATTTTGCATATGGGCGCGACGGATGCGTTGTCGCCGCAGGCGTGGCAGCGCACTTTTGCGGTGAATGTGGGCGGGGCGTTTAACTTTTTTCAGCAGACGATGGCGCAGTTTCGCCGCCAGCAGAGTGGGGCGATTGTAACCGTTGCCTCAGATGCGGCGCACACGCCGCGCATCGGGATGAGCGCGTATGGCGCGTCAAAAGCGGCGCTCAAAAGCCTGGCGCTGACCGTTGGTCTGGAGCTGGCAGCAAGCCATGTGCGGTGCAATATTGTCTCGCCAGGCTCCACCGACACGGATATGCAGCGCACGCTCTGGCAAAGTGATGATGCTGAACAGCAGCGTATCCGCGGGTTTAGCGAGCAGTTCAAGCTGGGTATTCCGCTGGGTAAAATCGCCCGGCCACAGGACGTGGCGAATACGATTTTGTTTCTGGCTTCTGATCTGGCAGGCCACATCACGTTACAGGATATCGTGGTGGATGGCGGCTCGACGCTGGGGGCATAAATGATCTGGAAACGTCATTTAACCCTTGATGAGCTAAACGCGACCAGCAGCGCCACGATGGTGGCGCATCTTGGCATTGTGTATACCCGCATCGGCGACGATACGCTGGAAGCTGAAATGCCGGTCGATGCCCGCACCCATCAGCCGTTTGGCCTGCTGCACGGCGGCGCATCGGCGGCGCTGGCGGAAACCCTCGGTTCTATGGCGGGGTATCTGATGACGCGCGACGGCCAGTGCGTGGTGGGCACCGAGCTGAACGCGTCGCATCATCGCCCGGTGGCGCAGGGTAAAGTGCGCGGCGTTTGTCAGCCGTTACATCTGAGCCGTCAGCAGCAAAGCTGGGAAATCGTCGTGTTTGACGAGCAGGGGCGGCGCTGCTGTACCTGCCGTCTGAGCACGGCGGTGCTGGGCTAATTCACCGCGCAATATCCCAGGGCAGCTAACGCTTTTGCCCTTTACCTGCCGCGCGACAGTGATCTCCTTAACACAATGGTGTAAATGCCCCGATGAAAGGCTGATTTCTCATGTTTCAAAGTTGTTAAAAATTGTGAATTGAGATAGAAACAAAATGTAACATTCTTCTGTCTCCACAACGGATAACCACTATGAACAACGCAGGGAAATACCTCATCTGGGCAATCCTCTCCCTCGTCGGAGCTTTTGCCCTCGGCTACATCGCGCTAAACCGTGGCGAGCAGATCAACGCACTGTGGATTGTGGTGGCGGCGGTCTGTGTCTACCTTATTGCTTACCGATTTTACGGCCTCTTTATCGCCAGAAAAGTGCTGCAGGTTGACCCGACGCGCATGACCCCGGCGGTGCGGCACAACGATGGCCTGGACTATGTGCCAACTGACAAAAAAGTGCTGTTCGGTCACCATTTTGCGGCGATTGCCGGGGCTGGCCCGCTGGTTGGCCCGGTGCTGGCCGCGCAGATGGGGTATCTGCCGGGCATGATCTGGATCCTCGCGGGCGTGGTGCTGGCGGGGGCGGTGCAGGATTTTATGGTGCTGTTTATCTCTACCCGCCGCGACGGGCGTTCGCTTGGGGAGATGGTGAAAGAGGAGATGGGGCCGACCGTGGGCGTGATTGCGCTGGTGGCGACCTTTATGATCATGGTGATTATCCTCGCAGTGCTGGCAATGATTGTCGTCAAAGCGCTGACCCACAGCCCGTGGGGAACTTACACCGTGGCCTTTACCATTCCGCTGGCGATTTTTATGGGGATCTATATTCGCTATCTGCGTCCAGGACGGATTGGCGAGGTCTCGGTTATCGGCCTTGTGATGCTGGTGTTTGCCATTATTTCCGGCGGCTGGGTCGCGGCCAGCCCGACCTGGGCACCGTTTTTTGATTTTACCGGCGTCCAGCTGACGTGGATGCTGGTGGGCTACGGTTTTGTGGCGGCCGTGCTGCCAGTGTGGTTGCTGCTGGCTCCCCGAGACTACCTGTCGACCTTCCTGAAAATCGGCACCATTATCGGTCTGGCGATTGGCATCCTGATTATGCGCCCGACGCTGACCATGCCTGCGTTGACCCGCTTTGTCGATGGTACCGGGCCGGTGTGGACGGGCGATCTGTTTCCGTTTCTCTTTATTACGATTGCCTGTGGCGCGGTGTCGGGCTTCCATGCGCTGATTTCGTCCGGCACCACGCCGAAGATGCTCGCCAGCGAAGGGCAGGCCTGCTTTATCGGCTACGGCGGCATGTTAATGGAATCATTTGTGGCGATTATGGCGCTGGTCTCCGCCTGTATTATCGACCCGGGCGTATACTTCGCCATGAACAGCCCGATGGCGGTACTCGCCCCGGCGGGCGCGGTGGATGTGGTGGCGTCGGCGGCGCAGGTGGTGAGCGGCTGGGGCTTTAGCGTGACGCCAGAAACCCTGACGCACATCGCTAACGAAGTGGGCGAGCAATCCATTATTTCGCGCGCGGGCGGCGCACCGACCCTTGCCGTGGGGATGGCCTACATTCTGCACGGCGCGCTCGGCGGGCTGATGGATGTCTCGTTCTGGTATCACTTCGCTATTTTGTTTGAGGCGCTGTTTATTTTGACGGCGGTGGATGCCGGGACGCGTGCGGCGCGCTTTATGTTGCAGGATCTGCTGGGGGTTATCTCACCGACGCTTAAACGTACTGAATCACTCCCGGCAAACCTGCTCGCCACCGCGCTGTGCGTGCTGGCGTGGGGCTACTTCCTGCATCAGGGCGTTGTCGATCCGTTGGGCGGTATCAACACCCTGTGGCCGCTGTTCGGCATCGCTAACCAGATGCTGGCAGGCATGGCGCTGATGCTCTGCGCGGTGGTGCTGTTTAAGATGAAGCGCCAGCGTTACGCATGGGTGGCGCTGGTGCCGACGGCCTGGCTGCTGGTGTGCACGCTGGTGGCGGGCTGGCAGAAGTCGTTCAGTCCGGATACCAAAGTCGGTTTCCTGGCTATCGCGAATAAATTCCAGGCGATGATCGACAGCGGTAATATTCCGGCGCAGTATACCCAGTCACAGCTGGCACAACTGGTGTTTAACAACCGTCTCGACGCAGGACTGACCATCTTCTTTATGGTGGTGGTTGTGGTGCTGGCGGGCTACTCGCTGAAAACCGCGCTGGCGGCGTTAAAAGACGAGAAACCCACGGCAAAAGAGACGCCGTATGAGCCGATGCCGGAAAACGTCGAGCAGATTGTTACCCAGGCAAAAGGCGCGCATTAATTGTTCTCCTCACCCTCTTTGTGGCGAGGGTGAGGAAATCCTAACGGGAGACACCATGTTTGATACCCTTTCGAAAGCCGGAAAGTATCTTGGTCAGGCGGCGAAAATGATGATTGGCGTGCCGGATTATGACAACTACGTTGAGCATGTACGCATTACGCATCCTGAGCAGACGCCGATGAGCTATGAGGAGTTTTTCCGCGAGCGGCAGGATGCTCGCTACGGTGGGAAAGGCGGCGCGCGCTGTTGCTGACGCGCCGTCTCAGCGTTCGAATCAGGCGTTTGCACCGCCATCGACCACAATATCCGCACCGGTTATCTGTTTTGCCGCCGGGCTTGCCAGGAACGCTACGGCTTCGGCGATATCCTGCGGCTCGCCATAGTGCCCAAGCGCAGTGAGTTGCCGCTGCGTTTCTGAATTCTCACCGTTGGCCGGGTTCATATCGCTGTCTGTCGAGCCGGGTTTCACCATATTCACCGTAATACCTCTGGCTCCCAGATCCCGCGCCAGCCCGCGCGTCAGCGAGTTCAGCGCCGACTTGGTCATGGAATAGATGGCGACCCCCTGTAATGGCACGCGGTCAGAAAGGCTGCTGCCGATATTGATAATCCGCCCGCCGTCTGGCAGGTATGCCAGCGCAGCCTGCGTGGCGTAGACCACGCCGCGAATGTTGACGTTAATTAATGCGTCGATCTGTTCTTGCGACATTTCTTCAAGCGATCCGCCGTAAGCAATGCCTGCGTTATTGACGAGGATATCCAGCCCTCCCAGCGCTTCGACCGCCTGGGTTACCGCCGCGCGAACCGCTTCTGGCCGGGCGCTGTCTGCCTGAATCGCAAGGCCATTACGACCAAGCGCCTGTATTTCGCCCGCAACGTCCCCGGCTTTTTGTGCTGATTTTTCAAAGGTGATAGCAACATCTGCGCCCGCGCGCGCCAGCGTCAGCGCGATAGCTTTACCCAGACCACGACTGGCACCGGTGACTAAGGCGCGTTTACCTGAAAGTGCATATGACATGATGGCTCCTGAATTATGTGTCGATTGATACACAATTAAAATAAACAGCCTTTCACCTGTCCGTCAATAGTATTAATATATCGATCAGCACAAAATGTATGGAGGCGAAACGATGGGACGCGGAAGACCACGTGAATTTGATCGCGTTGAAGCACTTAACAAGGCGATGGATCTCTTCTGGCGCAAGGGATATACCGCCACGTCAATGAGTGATTTGTACCAGGCGATGGGGATCAAATCTCCCAGCCTGTATGCGGCGTTTGGCAGCAAAGAAGATCTGTATGACGAAGTGCTGCAACATTACGAACAGTGTATCGCGCCGTTGATTTGGGGCGATATGGCCAGCGAAACCTCAGCAAAAGCGGCGGTGGCGCGTTGGCTGGAGCGCTCAGCGCAGACCTTAACGCGAAGCGATATACCAAACGGTTGTATGGTGACGCTCTCGGCGGTGGGCTGCGAAGGCAACGATCGACTGGGCAACCGGGTGCGCCAGCTTCGCGCCAGGGGCATTGATATGTTAAAAGCCACCCTGGCGCGGGGGCTTTCTCAAGGGGAGCTGCCCGCCGGAACCGATATCGACGCGCTGGCAAAACTCTATGCCAGCATCCAGCAGGGGATGTCGATTCAGGCGCGCGACGGGGCGAGCCGTGAAACGCTGCTTGCCATTGCGCGCATGGCGATGGCCCTGTGGCCCGCGTAACGCGTTGTCACACGCTCTGGCGCGACAGGGCTTCGACTTTTTCAAAGGCGCGGCGCAAGGTGTCGGCTGTCAGGGTGACCGGCAGATAATGGATAGACTCGACCGGGCGCAGGGTGTGCACAATCACCTTATCCAGCGCGACGCGGTCGTTGATATCCACCGCCAGCGCGGCAAGCGACGTGGGCAGGTTAAAGCGCTTAAAGGCGGCGATAAGCTCGGCAAGCACTGCGTCCTGGCCGAGCAGGGCGCTTTGTACCAGAATGCCGTACGCCACTTTGGTGCCATGCAGGAATTTATCCGTTTGCGCCAGTACCGTCAGGCCGTTATGCACCGCATGAGCTGCCGCCACGCGGGTATAGCGCTCGCCAAGACCGCCCACCATGCCGCCGCCGGCAATAATGGCGTCCACCACATCACGAAACGCCTGAGTAACCTCGCCGCGTTGTTGGTCTGCCAGCGCCTGCTCGCTGCTCGTTAATAACAGATCGCGAATGGCCAGCGCGCCGTTAATGCCCAGACGTACCGTCAGCGGTAAGTTTTCCGGCTGGGGTGCCAGCACGACCGCTTCGTACCATTTCGCCAGCGTGTCGCCAATACCCGCCAGCAGATACTCCGCCGGTGCGTTGAGGATTATCTGCGGCTCCACCAGCACCAGGAAGTTAGCGTCGTCAAAGATCTCAAAGTGTAACGCCTGGCCCTCGTCGTTATACCAGACCGAGAGCGGTGTCCAGGCCGCACAGGTGGCGGCGATAGTCGGGATAGCCACCACTGGCAGCGCAAGACGGCGCGCCACGGCTTTGACCGTATCCAGCAGCGCACCGCCGCCAATACCAATCACCACCGCTCCGTCGTCGCCCGCCTGGCGCACCAGTTCATTCACATCGCGCTCGCTACAGTGGCCTTTGAACAGGCAGTGTTTGGCTCCCGGCGCGTGAAAGGCCGCAGGCAAAAAGGCTTCGGCCCCGGCAAAAGCGCGCTCGCCATAAATCCACACCGCGCGGGAAAGCTGCTCCGGGGTGAAAAAATCCGCTATGCGCGCAAGGCTGCCCGCGTGTGAAAAGTAGTTGGCCGGGCCGGGTACGACGCGAATCTCTGTACTGCTCATAAGTTGTGTCCTTGTGGAGGAAGGCTAACCCGATGTTATGTCTGGACATCCGGATGGCTAATAATATTTGGCTTTATCTTATGCCTTTTCTGTCGTTGCCAGTCAAGCCAGGCTGTGAAAAATTCGTTAAATCAATCTATTAAACCGTGGGTATAAACACCATGAGTCATAACCACCTCGCGATGCGCGGCATTTGCCTGAGCTTTGCTGGCGCGAAAGCGCTCTCACAGGTGGACTTCACCCTGCGCGGCGGTTCGGTGCATGCGTTGACCGGCGCCAACGGCGCGGGGAAATCCACGCTGATGGCGGTGCTGTGCGGCACCCATGCGCACTATGAAGGGGAGATAAGCATCAATCATCAGGTGGTGTCTGTGCGCACACCGCGTGACGCAAAGCAGCTCGGCATCCATCTGGTGCAACAGGAAGTGGATGTGGCGTTAGTGCCGGGGCTGAGCATCGCGGAAAATATTATGCTCGATAAACTCGCCGAAGCCGGGCATCGCTACCGCTGGAGCGAAATTCGCAGGCAGGCGAGCGATGCGCTGGCGCTGCTGGATGTCTCGCTGGACGTCCGGCGCAGTATTGATAGCTGTTCGCTGGCGGAAAAACAGCAGGTGCTGCTGGCGCGGGCGCTCTCCAGCGCGTGTCGTTTTCTGATCCTCGACGAACCGACCGCGCCGCTGGATCGGCACGAAAGTGAGCGCTTATTCACCGTCGTGAAGCGCCTGCAACAGCAGGGGATCGGCGTGGTGTTTATCTCACACCGTATTCATGAGCTGAAAGCGATTTGCGACACCTTAACCGTTCTGCGCGACGGTAAGCTGATTGAAAGCGGCCCGATGGCGGCGCTCAGCGGGGAGCAAATCGTCGAGAAAATGCTCGGTCATAAGCTGAGCGATATCTGGCCGCCGCCGCGCCCGACGCCCGGTGATGAAATGCTGCTCAGCGTGGAGGGTTTGCACGACGAAGGGCTGCTGAAAGATATCTCTTTGCGTCTGCGTAGAGGCGAAGTTCTCGGTATTGCCGGGCTGGCCGGTGCCGGGAAAACGGAGCTGTGCAAGGCGCTGTTTGGCGCGAGCAAAAGCCGCATCACGCGCGGCGAGCTGAATAGCCAGCCCTGGCGACCGCGCGACCCGGCGGATTCTGTCCAGCGCGGCCTGGCGCTGGTGCCTGAAGAGCGGCGCAAAGAAGGCATCTTTATTGACGAAGCGGTGAGCATGAATTTATCGGTCAGCGCGGATAACAGTTTCTCGCGCTGGGGGCTGTTTGGCCATCGCCAGGCCTGGCGCTGGGCGCAGGAGGTGATTGCCCGCGTTGGCGTGCGCACCACCGGGCCGGGGCAGCGCTTGCGCCGTCTCTCCGGCGGCAATCAGCAAAAAGTGGCTATCGGTAAATGGCTGCGCGGTAATGCCAACGTGCTAATTTTCGATGAACCGACCAAAGGCATAGACGTTAAAGCGAAAACCGATCTCTTTGCGCTGATTGACGCTCTGGCGCGCGAGGGCAAAGGGGTAATTTACGCCTCGGGTGAATTTGCCGAGCTGGTGGGGTTGTGTGACCGGATTTGTGTGCTGTGGGACGGGCGCATCGTAGCAGAAATGCAGGGCAAGGAGGCTCTGGAAGAGACATTACTTTATTATTCCACCGGAGGAACGGCGCTGTGAGCAAGGCCCTGTCAGTGAACGTGGCGGCGTCGCCGCGTCAGCAATTTTTTGAGTTTCTTTATAAATGGGGCATGTTGCTTACCGTGGTCGCGCTGGTGGCGATTTTTGGTCTGGCGGCGGATAACTTCCTCGACCCTTTCAATATTATCAACATATTACGCTCGATAGCGATCGTGACGGTGATAGCCATTGGCGTCTCGATTTCGCTCACCGTCGGCGGCTTTGACCTCAGCGTGGGTTCCACCGCCTCGCTGGCCAATGCGCTGGTTATCTCCCTGTTCGTCTGGCACGGCTTTGGCACCACCGAAGCCATCGTTATCACTCTGCTGCTGTGTACGCTGGTCGGGCTGTTTAACGCGTTTCTGATTGTTGTGCTGCGAATTCCCGACATGCTCGCCACCCTCGGTAGCCTGTTTGTGATCCAGGGCGTGGCGATGACCTACAGCTACGGCGGCTCGATTACACAAAACATGGTGCTGCCGAGTGGTGAAATGGCAGAAGGCGTGATCCCGGCGGCATTTGGCCTGCTCGGCCAGGTGCCGACCATTGTCATCATTATGCTGGTGGTGACGCTCGTGGCCCAGCTTGGCTTGTCACTCACCACGCACGGTCGGCGGATGTACGCCATTGGCGGCAACCCAGAAGCCGCGCGCCTCTCCGGAATACGTACCACGCGATACAAAGTGGCGGCGTATGTGATTGCCTCGCTGCTGGCCGGGCTTGGCGGCATTTTGCTCGCTTCGCGCATCGGCTCCTCGCAGGTCAACGCGGGCGGCGGATATCTGATGGACGCCGTCGCGGCGGCCTGGATAGGTTTTTCGCTGGCAGGCTCCGGCAAACCGAACGCGCTCGGCACGCTGGTGGGCGCGGTTATCCTTGGCGTGTTGCAAAACGGCTTAGTGATGCTGTCGGTGCCGTATTACGCGATGGACATTATTAAAGGTCTGGTGCTGGCTGGCGCGCTGGCATTGACCTATTTTCAGCGCCGTTAATGATTCAGAGGGTCAGATGAAAAAAATCACACTTACACTGTTAGCGGCAGGGTTACTGAGCGCGCTACCGGGTTTTGCCGCCACGCCATCGCCCGTTCCGCAGGCGATTGCCAGCCATAACGGGCCTGTGCGTATCGCGCTTATCCGTAACCTGGGGTCTGATGATAACACTACGCAGTTTGTGGCCGGTGCCGTGCAGGAGGGGAAAAAGCTCGGCTTTAAAATCAGCACCTTTTTAAGTAACGGTGACGATGCGAAGTTCCAGGACTTTGTTAACCAGGCCATCAGCCAGAAATATGACGGCATTATCCTCTCGCAGGGGCGCGATCCTTATTCCACTGACTTGATCAAAAAAGCGGTGGCGGCAGGCATCAAGGTGTCGGTATTTGATACGGCGGTGAACGGGGAGATTGCAGGCGTCACGGTGACGCAGCAGGACGATGCCTCGTTGACGAACCTCTCTTTTGGCGAGCTGGTGAAAGACTTTAACGGTAACGCCAACATTATCAAACTGTGGGTGGCCGGGTTCCCGCCGATGGAGCGTCGCCAGGCGGCCTACGCCGCGTTACTGAAAGCGCATCCGGGTATCAAGGAGCTGGAGTCCATCGGCGCGGTCTCGTCTGATGTCCAGGGAGACACCGCCAACAAGCTTGGCGCTGTGCTGGCGAAGTACCCGAAAGGGCAGATTGATGCTATTTGGGGCACCTGGGATGCCTTTAGCCAGGGCGCGTACAAAGCGCTGAAAGAGAACGGCCGCACGGAGATAAAACTCTACAGCATTGATATCTCTAATCAGGATTTGCAGCTGATGCGCGAAGCCAACAGCCCGTGGAAGGTGAGCGTGGCGGTGGACCCAAAACTGATTGGCGCCACCAATGTACGCCTGTTGGCGAATAAAATCGCAGGCGAACCGACACCCGCCACGTATGACTTCAAAGCGGCGGCTATCCCGCAAGCGCTGCTGGCAAGCCAGCCGGGGGCGGTGAGTGTGGCGACGCTGGGTAAAATCATTCCGGGCTGGGGACAGACGCAGGACTTTATCGCCCCGTGGTTTGCCACGCTGGAAGCCAAAAACAAATAAGGGCGGGTTATGGCAACTGAACTACCGCGCCCGGAATACAGCCGCAATATGCGGCTGATTGGTCACAGCGATCAGGGCGGGCGGCCTGACGGCGTACAGCTGATGGTGCACCGGGGTTTTGCTTATATCGGGCATATGGTTTCGCAGGGGTTTTCGATTGTGGATGTGCGCAATCCAGCGAAGCCGAAAACCGTCGGCTATGTGCCTGCGCCGCCGGGCACGTGGAACGTGCACTTGCAAGCGCACGATGATTTGCTGTTGGTGATTAACGCGCGCGACCTGTTCGCTGACGCACGCTTTGCCGATGAAAAGGTGTATTACACCCGCTCCGTTGGCGACACGGTCAGTGATGTGCAGGACAGAGGCTGGAGCGCCGGGCTGCGTGTTTTCGATATCTCTGCGCCGGATAAACCGCGCGAAATCAGCTTCTTGTCGCTGCAGGGCATCGGTATTCACCGTATCTGGTACGTGGGTGGGCGCTGGGCGTATGTTTCGGCGCTTATCGACGGTTTTAGCGATTATATTTTCCTTACCATCGATCTGGCCGACCCGCGTAAACCGCAGGTCGCCGGGCGCTGGTGGCTGCCGGGGATGCATCAGGCCGCAGGCGAGACGCCAACGTGGCCCGCCGGTAAACGCTATGCGCTGCATCACGCGATTATCAGCGGAGATACAGCTTATGGCAGCTGGCGTGACGGGGGGCTGACGCTGCTGGATGTCAAAGACCGCACGCAGCCAAAACTTATCAGCCACCGTAACTGGAGCCCACCTTTCGGCGGCGGTACGCATACCGCGCTGCCGTTGCCTGACCGGGACTTGCTGGTGGTGCTGGATGAAGCCGTGCTGGATAATCAACAAGATGGCGAGAAACTGATCTGGCTGTTTGATATCAGAGAACCGTCCAATCCGGTCAGCATCTCAACCTTTCCGCAGCCGGACGAGGCGGATTATGTGGCGAAAGGCGCGCATTTTGGCCCGCACAATCTGCATGAAAACCGCCCTGGCAGCTTTATCAGCTCCACGCTGATTTTTGCGACGTATCAGAACGCGGGTGTGCGGGCATACGATATTTCTAACCCTTATCGCCCGGTGGAAACCGGTGCGCTGGTGCCTGGCGCACCGGCAAAAATGATGGATACCCGCCCCGGAAGGCCGCGCGTCATTCAGTCATGCGACGTCTTTGTCGATGCACAGGGGATAATCTACAGCACGGATTATAACGGTGGCTTATCAGTGATTGAGTATCTGGGCTAAACGCGCTCCTGCGCGCGTTTCCGGGCGCAGGAGAAGGTGGCTAGCTGTACTGGCGCACCCTGGCAATCAGTTCATCAACACTATCAATACGACTAGCCAGCAGGATCAGCGCTCTGCCCAGCGTAATGGCATGGCGCAGGCAGGCGTGGCGCATCGCGTTGTCGGCGATGCTGTCGATATCCGCCACATGCGACAACCCGACGCTGCGGCGAATCAGTTCTGTGCCGCAAAAGCCGATAGCATCCGCCCAGACTTTCTGTAAAAACGCCTGAGCGTAACCCGGCTGGGCCAGCGCTGTATCGCGCGTTTTTTCCTCAGCCAGCGCCTGGAAACGCTGGCTGAAAGTGTTCCACAGGGTGTGGATATCGGCCAGGCGCTGTTCACGCGCGGCAGCGGCATCGCGCGGCCCCAGGTGCCCCGGCAGGCCGCAGTAGTTCAGCAGCAGGTTGCCCGTTGCGGTACCAATGTCAAAACCGATTGGCCCGACGTAACCAAACTCGGCGTCGATGGCTTTCAGGCTGCCTTCGGCAACAAAAATCGAACCGCTATGAATATCGCCGTGCAGCAGCGCTTCGGCATGGGAGAAGAAGCGATGCTTGAGTGCCGCCACGGCCAGCTTTAACGCAGCATCGTCGCGCAGAGCGGCGATATCAGCCTCAAGCTCTGCCGGATACTGGTTGCGCTCATGGATTTGGTAGGGGTCGTTGAAGAACAGATCTTCGGTTATTTCGCACATTTCCGGGTTAATAAACCGGGCGACGAGGGCTTTTTTCTCGTGCGGGTGCAAAAAGAAATCGCTGGTGTGAAAGAGGGTTTGCGCCAGGTATTCACCCAGTTGCGCTGCCGCCTGCGGGTAATGAATGTTGTGGATCAGCTCACCGCGCCAGATTTTATGGCTGGAGAGATCTTCCATCACCATCACCGCAAGCTGTGGGTCGAAGTGGTGGATTTTTACCGTGTGCTGCGGGCAGTGTTGATAGTGTTCAATCAGCGTTTGCGCTTCGAGCCTGGCTCTGTCCAGCGTGAGCGGCCAGGATTCTCCCACGCAACGGACATAGGGCAGCGCTTGTTTAACGATGATGCGGCTGATGCCTTCGCGGTCAAAAATCTTAAACACCAGGTTCAGATTACCGTCGCCAACTTCACGGGCATCAACCAGCGCGCAAGGATCGTCCAGGCCAGCAAACTGTTGAGCATATGCCACGGCATCGCGGGCGGTGAAGGTGCGGTAGTGCGACATTGCCTGATCCTCATATCTGAAATAAAGCCATTTAGACGTCTATACATCCGAACCTCATCCTGACACAATACGATACATTAACGCAACAGGGATTTAACGAGATGCAGCCATTACAGACCACCAGTCTGCGAGTCGCCAATAATCGCTTATTTATTCTCGACCAACAGGCCTTACCGCAGGAAAAACACTGGCTACCGGCCAGTACGGTAGAGGAACTTGTGGGTCATATTCATGCGTTGCGCGTTCGCGGCGCGCCGTTAATTGGTCTTTCCGCCAGCCTGTTGTTGGCGCTGCTGGCGGAGCAGGGGGCAGCGCGAAGCCGGCTGGCACAGGCGCTGGAAACACTGCGCGCCGCGCGCCCGACGGCGGTGAATCTGATGAATAACCTCGAACGAATGAAGCAGGCGCTGGCGCAGGAAAACTGGGTAGCGGCGTTAGCAAACGAAGCGCTGCGCTTAGTGGAAGAGGACAAACGCCTGTGTGACGACATCGCGCAGGCCGGGGCTGCGCTTGTGAAGCCGGGCAGCCGTTTGCTGACCCACTGTAATACCGGTGGGCTGGCAACGGCAGGGACAGGCACGGCGCTTGGGGTGATCGCACTGGCGCATCAGCAAGGAAAAGTGGCGACCGTGTGGGTGGATGAAACGCGGCCATTATTGCAGGGTGGGCGACTTACCGCCTGGGAACTGGGCGAGCTGGGTGTGCCTTATCAGCTGATTACCGATTCGATGGCCGCGAGTATCATGGCCAAAGGGCAGGTGGATGCGGTGTGGGTGGGGGCGGACAGAATAGCCGCCAATGGTGATGTGGCGAACAAAATCGGCACGTATTCGCTGGCAGTGCTGGCAAAATTTCACGGCGTCCCTTTTTACGTGGCGGCGCCGCAAACCACGCTGGACCCGGGTTGCCCAAACGGTGAGGCTATCCCGATTGAGCAGCGTGCTGGCGCAGAAGTGACCGGCGTGGCGGGAAGCTTTGGCTGTGTTCAGTGGGCGCCTGAGGACGCGCGGGTTTATAACCCGGCATTTGATGTGACGCCCGCGTCGCTTATCAGCGGTTGGGTGCTGGACAGCGGAGTGGTTACTCCCCCGGAGGTGGCGGCGGGCGTGTTTGCGAAAAGCATCCTCTAACAATTGGGCGCTCCAGGTTTCGGGAGCGCCCGCTTTATATTACTGTTTCGTCGTTCAGGTATAGCTAAGTCGCTTTTTTTCTGGTCCGCTGCGATTTGATCTGGCTTTGTGTGTATTATTCGCCATGTAATGCTCTCGTGGCGCGGTAAAGGTGATACCGTTGAATTTTTCCGTGATATCAAATTCAGGTTCCCGAATCGCTCTTTTTAACATTTGGTGAGAAACTCCGCTATCGGATGTTCCCGGCTTGCTGTCGCTACTTTGGCTACTTTTTCCACCCCAATTTTTTTTCTTTTTTATTTTTTTAATCTTTTTGGTGATGGGGGGGTGCATTTCGCTGATATCTTTCACATAAGCCACAAAGTTGTCTGCATTTTCCATCATAAAATTCGCTTGCAGCATCGGGTTTTGCCTCATTAAATTAAGCATGGCGATATCGTTATTGGTATAAGGCAGCATAAAGCATTCAGAAACAGCGTTGGTAAATATGTTGAAGTCATTTTGATAGGCAAGTGCACCGTTGTTCAGTAAATGCTGGAATTTTTCCGACATATATCTTGCTGTACCTAATTCAAAAGTTTGTGGGTTTATTTCGTTGGGGTAAAAATCTTTGGTATCGGCGGCAAGGTGGGAGATTTCATGCAATATTGTGCTTTCCATATTATTTTTTCGCCTACCGAAAGCATCGACTCCTGTTATATCAAATTCGGGTATCGTGTCGTACATGATAAAAATTCTGCGGTGGGGGTCACCTTTGGCAATGAACGCTTTCGATAGCGTACGCAAGTAATTATTATCGTGGATGGAGCTGCGGTATTGATGATTAAATCCGAAGATCGGGTTATCGACAATTTCTTGCCGCGTAGAAATAATCACAAAATTGTTATAGCCGGATTGTTCAGTATCATAAAGGAAATTGGATATGCGCTGTATTTGTAAACGGAACCTGTCTACTGCCTCAAATATGATCCGATCATCGGCAATGCCAAGGATATTTCTGAAATAAAAATGGACGTCATCATGCATATCCGGGTTTAATAACACTCTGCGGGTTTTCGTAATCGCATCTTCCGCCGATTTTATATGCATTCTGACGACAGAGCGCGCGACCCGCATATATTGCGGAACAAACTCTTGTTCTCCTTCACTAAAGCCCAGAAAGAGATCCCAGGGATGATTGCGTAATTTTTCCGTTATAAATTGTGACAAGGTATAGTCAAAACTTGCCCAATTTTTAATCAGAGGGATTTCCCTATAAGGAACGAAACTGCGAATATAAGGCAGCGTCTGGGTACTGATGACTGGCCGCATTAAAGAAGAGGCCCCGGACGTTGGAGGGATAGCGACTCTTCGGCCTCCGCTCCAGCTGATAGCCGCCGCGCCTGCCTGTTGACTCCTTCCTGCTCCTGACAGTGGGTTGTTCCCCGCACGCGCAGATTCTTTAACGAATGGCTGAATCTCATCAAGCTCCTGTATTTCATCAAGCGTAAAGGGGTCATGTGGCTGGGGGATATGCTTAAACGGATCTCGCTCATCAACAGGGGGGGCTTGCGCAGGGCCTTCTTCGGCACCTGGCAGCGATATTTGATCGTTAGTGGGCAATAAATCATCGAGTGAAGCCGCATCTTCAGCGATTTCCGGGTTATTGTGCAGGAGAAGCGCGTCAATCATCTCGTTTTTATCAAAAGACTCCAGTTCTCCTGGCGCATAGACCTCCTCCATTTCTGAAAATTTTACCAGCCTGCGTTCCGCCTCGACATTAATATCTGTTTTTACCGAATCAATAAATTCATAACCTTCAATGCCGGGTAATTTAACGAAACTGGCGAAAGCAACCAGCGTAGCGATATTCACCGCATCACTTCTTAATTTTACCCATTCAGCTTTTCTCTCTTCAGGCGTATCGCCCTCAGCCGCATGTTCAATATGAAAAGCGAGTGAAACGATACCTGTAAATGGGTCAAAAAAGAGTTCATTGGCAGCTTCAAAGCCGGCTTCAAACAAATCCCGTGTGACTTCGCTATCTGATTTTATTAAGGTGTCAGCATCCGATAACATTTTCTCTTTTAATTTGGCGACACGGGTGCGGAAAAAATTTTTTGAATCTATAAATTCAGATTTTCTGGCAATTTTATCGTAATATCGATGATTTTGTGCGATGGCGTTGACCCAGGTGTCGACGCCAGAATAAATCGAACCATCCTGTCGGTCATACAGAGTAAAGTGTTTTTCCAGCATGTCGCGAAATTTTTTATCGGAACAGGCATCCGTCACCCAGGTACGCATAAGAATATCGTTATCAAAGCTTTTAAATTTAAAATCGCTGTGCGGAAAATACAGCGTGTGGCGACCGGTTTTTATATTATTAAAATGGAAGGAATTGGGTGAGTGATAACCATCGATATCAAAAAAACTGCCCTCGATTTCGCGATCATTGAAAAGGTTTACACCGTTTAACACATCTCTTGCCGCATCTTCGGGAAGTTTTGCAATGTTTAAATGGTCGATAAAATCAAGAAACAATTTTTTGATATGCATATCTTCATTGGCGAAGAATTTATTGATTGCGTTGGTGGCCTGTTTATAGAAGTTGATATACCAGACGGCATTAATAAATTGCGTCGGCGTGACACCAAGCGCTTTGTCGGCATCAAATTCAGTATTATTAATCATCGATTCACGGTAAATGCCGCACATGGCATCCATATCCGGCATGCGATCCTGGATCCAGGCGCCAAAATTTGTAAAAAGACACTGGGTAAGACTTCTTATGATATCCGCAGGGGCGAATTGTAGCTTTTTATAATCAATATACTCAATAGAGTTAAAGTGCATGAAATAGAATTTATCAGGGTTGATATTCAGCCCGAAGTTCTTTTTGATATAATTTTTGACGGTTTTCCTGGCCATCTCTTTTAAATTAGGATGCTGTGCGTAATAATTTTCATAGAATTCTTTTAACGCGTCGGTTCCCTCTTTAATAAATTGATAAGGTTCGGTTTTATTTGCGACATCGTAATAATCACGGCTCAGCTCAATAACCGTACCGTAAATATCTTCGATAACGATCCGCTCATCCTTATTTTTGCCAACAAATTGCACCGCTGGCGCGGGTTGCTGCGCCTGTGCTGAACGCGCATCCACGCCAGGGAAGGTTAACGGATCATTATCAACAATAAATTTCCCCACGTGCTCAAGCGCACCGCTGACCTTGTTATACAGCGTGGAAAAGCCGCTTATGCTGCTGCTCTGCACGTTTTCGGCCAGCGCAAGCGGCTCGCCAAAAGGAGAGGCATCGGCTTTCGCAGCACTGATCACCGGCTGAGGATCGTTGTTGCTCACCGCGCTCAGTAAGGTAATAAGCTGCAACATCGCCAGCGCGCGCTCCTGTCGCCCCTGGTTTCCTGAATGCGCGCCCGGATTTTTAGCTAATGCGTGCACTCTGCAAGCAAATTCCTGTTGATCAGGCTGGTGTTTGTCCAGCCAGCGTGAATGGTTTCCTGCTACCTGTCGATGCTGCTGATAATTCGGTGTTATCCCTGGCATAATTTTCACATCCTGTGGTTAAGCTGACATCCATCAGCCCTGTTTTGTCAGATAATTTGTTCATTTTATGACCGCAAAGCAGGGGGGTCTTGTTTAAATCGCTTAAACGAAGTGAGCGGGGCGCAGGTTGGAAAGCGGGCAATAAAAGGAGAGAAAAGCTTAAACCGGCGGCCGCGATAAAATAACCGTGTCGTCTGTGGCGCTGGTTTGCGTCTGTGATATCCCATCAGGTTTTTTTTCGTAGCGCGGCGGGGTGATGACCGGATAGACAAAACTGCCGACTTCGCTGCATAGCTCCGGTTCTTCTGCGCCAGCGTAGAAAAGGTAGTACTGGTCCGCATTGGGGAAAAAGGCAAGATCGTCGCCGTTGCCAAAGCGGGTCGTCCAGAAGGGAACCCCGGTTTTGGTCTGGTTTTTATGTTTACCGGCGGCGACCTGAAAGTGGTCTCCCCATTTCATGGTTATCAGGCTGTAATTAAAAAACGACACCGTCAACGGGCCGCGCGTGGGGCAGGTGAGTTTGACCGCTTCGTCGGCCTGTACGCTTGATGCAGCGATAAGTAATAACAGCAGTAAATGTTTCATGGCGTTTTTCCGGGTGGCTGAGGCGTTTACAGGGTAATAAACCCGGCTAAAAATTGCCCGTAAAAACATATTTCATTGAAACATAAAGCGAATCATAATGTTAAAAAAATCGCCTCCATGCGGTGATTTATTGATTTTGTATATGTTTCATTTACGTTAACATGATAATAATTATCAAAATCATTATACTTCCGCAGTAAGGCTGTTTTATGTACGGATCTACTCTCCGGGCGTTTTTCGCCTGTGCGTTTCTTATCCTGCCGATGCTGGGTAATGCCACACAATATCCCCTCTCTATCACCGATTTCGCTGGCCGACAGGTCACCGTTGAGCATGAGCCACAACGCATTATTTTGCAGGATGGCCGGGACATCATGGCGATGGCGCTGCTCGATCGTGATAATCCTTTTGCCCGACTGGTGGCGTGGAACAATCTGGCGAAAAAGCAGGATATCGCGACCTGGCAGATGCTGAAAACCCGCTGGCCGCAAGCGGCTGACATTCTGGACATGGGGTTTAGCGATAAAGGCAATGTTGACCTTGAAAGCGTGCTGGCAAAGCAGCCGGATCTGATGATTGCTCAACTGCGGGCCAAACCGGCGCTGACCGACAGCGGCGTGCTGGCGAAACTGACCGCGCTTGCGATCCCGGTGGTGTTTATTGATTACGAAATCAACCCGGCAAAAGACACCGCGCCGAGTATCGATCTGCTAGGGAAAGTCCTCAACCGGGAGAGCCATGCCGCGGCGTACAGCGCTTTTTACCGCCAGCATTTGCAGGCGATAGCGCAGAAAACGGCGGCCATCGAGCCAAAGGCGAAGGTGTTTGTCGAGGCGCTGGCAGGCAATACGGACACCTGCTGCTTTACCCACGGGCATAATGGCTGGGGCGGGCTGGTTGAGGGGGTCGGGGCCAAAAACATGGGGTCTGAGCTGTTGCCCGGCGCATCGGGCTTTATTGCGCTGGAAAAAATCCTCAGCGACAAGCCGGATGTCTATATTATGACCGGTTCTAAACGCGGCAACAGCCAGGTGCTGCCATTGGGTCTTGCGGTTTCGCAACAAGACGTGAATGCGCAGGGCGCGAAATTATTGCAACGCGCGGGCATAAGCCAGATCCCGGCGGTGGCAAAAAACCATGTCTTTGGCATCTATCACCACTTCTATAACCACCCATACAACATTGTGGGCATGGAGTATCTGGCAAAGGATATCTATCCGCAGGCGTTCGCCGATCTCAACCCGGATGCGACGTACCACGCGATTATTCAGCAGTTCACCCAGTTGCCGGACGCGGATTTTGTCTTTAGCTGGCAGCCGGGCAACTAAGCGCATGAATACAGCCCTTGAATATGATGATGCGCCAGCGCTAATACACAGCTATCGGCGCATTATCCGTCGGCGTATCGGTTTGCTGGCGCTATTGGTTTTACTGATCCTCGCATCGATGCTGCTGGACTTCACGCTTGGGCCGTCAGGGTTAGGGCTGGATGTGCTGTGGCAAACCCTGACCGATCCGGCCAGCGCGAACCCTGCCATCCGGGTTATTGTCTGGGATATTCGCCTGCCGTATGCGCTGATGGCCATCGTCGTAGGCATGACGCTGGGCCTTGCCGGGGCAGAGATGCAAACCATCCTTAATAACCCGCTTGCCAGCCCTTTTACGCTTGGCGTATCGTCAGCGGCGGCGTTTGGCGCAGCGTTAGCGATTGTGCTGGGCATCGGTATTCCCGGCATCCCGGCGCAGTGGTTCATCTCGGCGAATGCGTTTATCTTCGCGCTGCTTGCGGCGTTGCTGCTTGACGGCATCACGCGCTGGACACAGGTGGCGACCTCCGGGGTGATTTTGTTTGGTATCGCGCTGGTGTTCACCTTTAACGCGCTGGTATCGATGCTGCAATTTATCGCCAACGAGGATACGTTGCAGGGGCTGGTGTTCTGGACGATGGGCAGTATCGCCCGCGCGTCGTGGGAGAAGCTCGGCATTCTGCTGCTGGCGCTGGCGGTGATTATGCCGCTCTCTTTGCTGAGTTCCTGGAAGCTGACCTCGCTGCGCCTGGGTGAAGATCGCGCGATAAGTTTTGGTATCAATGTGCGTCGCCTGCGCCTGACAACGCTGCTGCGGATCAGTATTCTCTCCGCGCTCTCGGTTGCCTTTGTTGGCCCTATCGGTTTTATCGGACTGGTGGCGCCGCATATTGCGCGCATGCTATTTGGTGAAGATCACCGCTTTTATCTCCCGGCAAGCGCATTGCTCGGCGCGCTGGTGCTATCACTGGCATCAATCATGTCGAAGAATCTGATTGATGGTGTGATTATTCCGGTCGGCATCGTGACATCGCTGGTCGGCGTACCGTTTTTCATCACTATTATTGTGCGCCATCGGGGGAGTGTATGAGCGAGCCATCCGGTCTGCGCTTGCGCGAATTTAGCGCGGGCTATCATAAGCGCCAGATTATTAATAACCTGACGATTGATACGCTGCCACGCGGTAAAGTGACCATTCTGCTGGGGCCAAACGGTAGCGGTAAATCGACGCTGCTGCGCGCAATTGCCGGGCTGAATAGCGCCCAGGGTGAGATCCTGCTGGATAATAAAAACCTGCTGGCGCAGCCCTTCGCCCAACGCGCGCAACAGGTGGTGTATCTGCCCCAGTCGCTGCCGGCAGGCGTGCATCTGCATGTGCTGGAATCCATCATTGTGGCGCAACGCGCCGCTGGCGGGCTACACAGCACGGCGCGCCAGGCTGAGGTGATGACGCTGCTGCGCCAGTTAGGGATTGAGCATCTGGCGCTGCACTTTCTCGACAGACTCTCCGGCGGGCAAAAACAGCTGGTTGGGCTTGCGCAGTCGCTCATTCGCCAGCCTTCGCTGCTGCTGCTTGACGAACCCCTGAGCGCGCTGGATCTCAATTACCAGTTTCATGTGATGGATTTAGTGCGCCGGGAAACCCGCCTGCGCAATATCGTCACCGTGGTGGTGGTGCATGATATTAATATCGCGCTGCGTCACGGCGATCATGTGTTGATCCTGAAAAACGGTGAATTGATAGCGAACGGCGCGCCAGATGAAGTGATAACCAGTGAAACCCTTGCGCAGGTGTATGGCGTGCGCGGGCGCGTGGAGCCATGCTCGCAAGGGGTGAAACAGGTAATTATCGACGGGCTGACGGCAGCGGCCAGCGAATAAACGCCTCTCCACAGGCAATGCTGGAGAGGGGTTGGGCTATTATTCGGCGCTTACCCGCCAGATGGTATTGCCCGCATCGTCGGCAATTAACACACCACCTTCTTTGTCCATCGCCAGCCCGACCGGCAATCCGCGCACCTGCTTCTGATCGTCGCTCAGAAAACCGGTGACGACCGGCTGCGGTTGCCCCACCGGTTTACCGTTTTGAAACTCGACCCACACCACCTGATAACCATTGAGCGGTGTGCGGTTCCAGCTCCCATGCTCGCTGATAAACGCCCCGCCCTGGTAGCGCGGCAGATTATCGCCGGTATAAAACAGCAGCCCCAGCGGCGCAACGTGCGAACTGAGCGCGTAATCAGGTTTGATGGCTTGCTTCACCAAATCCGGGCGCGGCGGTTTGACCCGCTCATCCACGTTCTGACCAAAATAGCTGTAGGGCCAGCCGTAGAAACCGTTCTCCTGCACCGAGGTCATGTAATCCGGCACCAGATCGGAGCCGATTTCATCGCGTTCGTTAACGATGGCCCACAGCGCGCCGCTTTGCGGTTCCCACTGTAACCCGGTGGGGTTGCGCAAACCGCTGGCATAGATGCGGCTGGCACCCGTGGCGGCGTCCACTTCCAGCACGGCGGCGCGCCGGTACTCGGCGCCGATACCGTTTTCGGTGATATTACTGTTCGAGCCAACGCCGACGTACAGTTTGCTGCCATCCGGGCTGGCAAGCAGGGCTTTCGTCCAGTGATGGTTAATCGGCCCGCCGGGAAGTTCAGTGACTACTTCGCCCGGCGTGCGGATTTCTGTCTCGCCTTCCTGATAGGGGAATTTGACCAGGCTGTCGGCGTTCGCCACCCAGAGCGTGTTGCCGATGAGCTGGATACCAAACGGCGAGTGCAGATTTTCGATAAATTTATGTTTCTCCCACTTACCGTTCACATTGCGCAGCAAGCTTATGCGGTTGCCACCAGGCCCGCCTTTACCGGACGCTTGTTGCACCACGCCCATAATGAGTTGTTTTGGCCGGGTAGTGGGTTTAGCTGGCCCGTTTGCTTCAGCAACCAGGATGTCATTATTGGGCAGAACATAAAGCTGACGCGGATGTTGCAGGCCATCAGCCACTTTTTCTATCTTCAGCCCCTGCGCCACCTTCGGCATTTCGCCTTCTTTCCACGCGACGCCTTCAGGCACCTGCATAGGCGGCATCAGAAAGTTTTGCGCTTTGGGTAGCTCAGGGTTCGGGCCGACCTGCTTCATCGGATCGACGGTTGCGCCCTGGTCACAGCCAGCAAGCAGGGCAGTCAGGGCAGCGGCAAGGACGGTGCGGTAAGCCATTTTCATAGGGTTTCTCCCTGAACAACAGCCGGGCGAACCGCGAGCTGGACATTAGCAATCAACAACAAAACAACCACGATGGTGGAGAGTATGACGCCCAGCGGCACCACAGCGTACGCATCGCGGCTGTGAACAAAAGCATTCACAATGGCGACGATAATGGCAACAAGATAGAGCCAGAAGTGGATTTTCACCGCAGGTGTCGCGAGGCGTCGCTGCGTAAACCAGACCTGCACGAGGTTAATCAGGCGGGGAATAATGGCTATCACCAGTCCGATAGCGATAAGCCAGCTTGCCGCTTCGGTCCACATTATCTGGTATGACTTGAGATAGAGAATATCGAAAATCCAGGCAGCCACAAAAAAGCCCAGCGGCACAGGATTTAATAGCTCATAAATCGCCAGCGCAGCGCGCGATTGTCCAAAGGTATTTTGCATGGGTCTTTCCTTAATTGAACTCTTGATCGGGAAGTGACCACGACTCCAGCCACAAGCGTGCTTATTAAGGGTAGACATAAAAATCGTCGAAGCCGCAAAAAACGGCTCCGACATTGTTTTATGATTTGCGGTAGACGATTTTTAAACGATTGATAATTTCGACAACTTTTGTTTTAGCCAGCGCCGGAGTTTCGGCTCTGACGATAAAATATCCCAGCCGGTCGTCGGAACTTTTCGGCACCGCCACGCGATCGCCGGGGCGGACATTAATCGCTGAGCGAATAACGCTATGATCGAGCTGGACGCTGGCAAGATTCTGAATAGAGTCCAGGATGCCGTCCCGGTCAGCGCACAAATAACCCACCGCGCAACTGGCCGGTTTTTCGACGGTGAAATCAACCGGCATACCGAGCGCATTGAGCACGGCCTGGCGGAAAATATTAATTTTATACGCGCCAGGGATCAGGTCGGAGGTAATATTATCGCCGCCTGGTCGACCATTAACCTCAACGATGCGCGGCCCGCTTTGCGTATATTTCACTTCCACATGCGCCGGGCCATCCGTAAAGCCGATGGCGTTCAGCGCCTGAAAAGCGACATCAATCATTTGCTGCTTTTTATCTTCCAGCACCGAGGTGGGAAAAATATGGTACATCTCAACAAAATAAGGCAGCGGCGAGGTGACTTTTTCGGTGACTTCGGCAAAAGCTATTTCGCCTTTGGTCAAAAAGATCTCGATGCTAAATTCCGGGCCATCAAGATATTCCTCAACCAAATATTCTTTGCGCACGCTAAAGCCCATATAGCTGGTGGTAAAGCGCTCCATCAGTTTAAAGGCGTGCTGTAGCTGCTGCGGGTCATTAATAAAGAAAACGTTTTGGCTGCTGGCGGTATTTGTCGGCTTCAGTACAACAGGGTAGCCAATGGTTGCGGCGGCATCCTGCGCTTCGCCTGGCGTATTAACGATTTTAAATTGCGCGCCGGGCACGCCACGTTCGCTGTAACGAATACGGGCTAAATCTTTATTACGCGCGAGTGTCGCGGTTTCAAAACTGATGCCCGGTATATTCAGCCGCTGTGCCGCATCGGCGGCGGTTGCCATGGCGTAATCGGTTGCGGCGATCATGGCATCGATTTTTTTGTATTTGCTGGTATGAATAGCCGTATAAATCGACTCTGCATCGCGAATGTCACAGACGATTAAATCGTCATATTCGCCCTCGTAGCCATAAAGCTGCGGGTTCGTTTTTTCCGACACCAGAGCGACCACAAATAAACCTAATTTATGCGCTTCACGCGCAAAGCTGACGCCGAAAAAGCTTGGCTCAACCAAAAAAATCACTTTTTTCTCAGACATAATCGTTACCCCTGTAAGTTTTCAGGATGCTTTTTTGCGAGCAACAGCTGATTAAGAATAAAGAGAACAAAACCTGCGCCCATCATTAGCGCCATAATGGCAATGCCAACCGTTGCGCCGTGTTTATCGAGATACGATCCGATAAACAACGAAAACAGGCACTGGCAGATCAGTGAAATACCAATCCATACCGCCATCGAACGGCCCATATAATCTTTCGGGACGGTGTGCATTAATACAGAGTTCATCAGAATGCGCAGCGATGAGTTGCACAGGCCAAGCAGCAAACTGCACAGATATAAATTAAAAACAAAGGTGTTCTGACTTAAAAACAGCAGGTTAATGCACGCCAGAATAAAGAAGACGCCGATCAGTTTTCGCGCATCTAATTTCAGCACCAGCGATGACATCATGATGCCGGATAACAACCCGCCGATACCGTATGACATATCGGCAAAGCCAAAGGTGACGCTGTCTCTTTGCAGCGTGTTATTCACGTAGTCCGGCAGGACGACGTTATAAATCATGGTGACGATCAGCGGAATAATCGACACGACACCGAGGATAAATATCGCTTTGTTATCATATAAAAAGGCCCAGCCACGGCGCAGCATTAAGGTGTAGTTTTCACTGTCGGTGCTGTGCTGTACGCTTTGGTATTTAATGCGCGCGATAAACACGGCGCTGCAAATAAACATCAGGGCGTTTACGAACAGGATGGCGTTGAAGGAGAAATATTTATATATAAAACCAGAGGCCGCGGCGGCGAGGAACATACCCACTTGCAGGCTGATTTCCAGCAGGGAGTTGCCGCTAACATAGGTCTTCTCATCGATAATTTCCTGTAAGAAGCTGCGTGATGCAGACATATAAACCGTCCAGCCAATACCATTAATAATGGCGAAGGCGTAGAGATAATAAATGCTGAAATCGAGCTGCGTTAACGCGGCAAACAGCAACAGTAAAAAAAACGCCCGAATCGCATGGGTGAAAAAGATAACTTTTTTGCGATCGTATTTATCGGTGATCACGCCGGAAAATAGCGAGGCGACAAAACCCGCAATCACGTTTATCGCCAGCAAAATGCCCACATATTTATTCGAGCCAGTTTGCATCAGCACAAACCAGTTAGCGCCAATGGTCGCCATCCCGACACCAAACCCTGACACAATGTCAGAGATAAAAAACTGTCGAAAGCGTTGGTCTTTTAAAATGGCAAAGCTTGTGCTCATACATGCTCCTTCGTACTGAGAGTTGTTTTTATAAAGGTGAGTAACGTCTCCAGCGAAAAGCGCAGGCTTGCCAGAACGTCATCCTGTGAGCCGCCAAACTTCGGCCAGTCATCGTTAGGGGTAAAAGCGTGAACCTGCTTGCCTGGCAGACTGAGCGCCAGCTCCGCCGCGACGCACCCCGCGCGGCGATGCTCCTCAACCACAATCAGCGCGCCGGGCAGTTGCGCGATCTCCGGCATCATCAGCTGTAATGATGTGTTGTCCACATAACACAGGTGTAAATGGTTCACGTTGCCAGACTGCTGTTTTGCGCTTATGCACAGCTGTGTTGCTTTTTCACCGACGGACACCAGCGTGACGGGGTATTCCTGGCTGTAACCCTGCTCCATTTTCAGCGTGCTGAACGCCGCGTCCCGCACCATATCGGGGTAGGTTTCGTTGCGCCCCACGCGGATATAGCAAGGCATCGTGGCGCGGGCCGCGTCGCGCAGCACCTCGCGCGTTTCGGCTTCGCCATAAGGGCAGGCGATGCGGATACCCGGAAACAGCCGTACCGCGCCGATATCTTCAAGGCTGTGATGGGTGGTGCCAAACCAGCCGCCCGATGTGCCGCCATAGGCACCGATGACCGTTATCGGATGGCCCATATAGCCCATCGAAAGTTTGAGGGACTCGGCGCAGCGCAGGGCGGCAAAAGGCGCAAAGGTGGTGAAAAACGGTTTGAACCCTGCGGCGGCAAGCCCGGTGCAGATGTCCATCGCCGCCATCTCCGCGATGCCGAGGTTGTAAAAGCGCTCCGGGAAACGCTGCGCAAACACATGGTTGCGCCCGCCAAGATCCGCTTCCACACAGAGTATGCTGGCGTCTTCCTGCGCACATTTCACCAGCTCGTCTTTACATGCCTCTCTGGCTGACAGCATCGTGAAGCCTCCTTTTCCATTTGATAGCCTGATGGAGTTTGATTTTTGCGTAATGGCACGAAGGATGGCCTTCCAGTTCAGGAACGCCTTTGCCCTTCAGGGTGTTGGCGATAATGATCAGCCCCCGGTTCTGCCGCGCATTAAACGCCTGTTCGAGCTGAGCGAAATCGTGACCGTCAATCTCCACCACATCCATGTGGTAAGAGGCAAAGCGGGCCTTGATATCGGCAATCGGCGAAATATCGCGCACATAGCCGTCGTTCTGCGCGCCGTTGTTATCAATGACGTAGATAAAATTCCCCGCTTCCCTGGCCGAGAGAACTTGCAGCACTTCCCAGCACAGGCCCTCCTGCAACTCGCCATCGCCGCCGATGGCGACAGCGATGCCTGAACTGTTGCCTTGACGTTGCGCCAGCGCCCATCCTGCGGCGTAGCCTACCCCGTGACCGAGGCTGCCGGTGGCAAAGCGAATGTTGGGGATGTGATGATTCGGATGACCGGTATAGAGAGAGTCGCTGCGGCCATACTCCAGCGCCGGGTTGCGCTCGCTGTAGCCGAGCACATACAGCGCGCTGTAGAGCGCCGCCGCTGCGTGCCCTTTGCTGAGCACCACGCAGTTGCGCGGGTCCGGCTGAAAACGGTTCAGGGTGTAGAGCAGAATATCAATCACCGACAGCGAGCCGCCGATATGGCAGCCGGTGTCGCTGGCGGCGATATCAATAATCACTTCACGCGCCTGGCGCGCCAGCGCGGGTAATTCATTCAGCGAGGTCATTTTTTCCCTCCTGAACGCGCTGCATCCAGTTACTGACGGTCTCTTTGAGAACGCGGCGCGCCAGCAGCACATCCTGCGTGTGAATCACTTCTTTATCGGTGTGATCCAGCGCCGAGTCGCCAGGGCCATAGGCGATAAACGGTACGTTGCGCCACGTGGTGGCAAGCGTGTTCATATCGCAGGTGCCTTTTTTCACTACCGCGCGCAGCGGCGTGTCCGGCAGGACGTTATTGAAAGCCTGGTTAAACGCGCGATAGAGCGGATTGGCGCGGGAGGATTTATGCCCGGGCGTACTGCGCAGGATCTCGATGCAAACACCTTCACCGCCGAGCGCAACCAGCGGCGCGATATAGCCGGTGCGCGCTTCGGGCGAGACGCGAAAATTAATAATCAGCTGCGACTCTTCATAGGCCAGCGCATGGCGGTGATTGATACTGATGATGTTTGACAGGTTGTTATTATCAAAATCATTCATGATTGCCCGCAGGCTGCTGACCTGTTCGTAGGCGTGTTCAATCGACGTTTTCGCATCGCGGGCGGCGGTGTGCTCCATACTTTTGCGCACCGTGACGCTGATTTTCAGCAGGCCGTAATAACCCATTGCCACCTGCGTGACGCCGCTGGGTTCGCCAATGATTACCGCATCTGCCGGATAATGGTCGCGCACGTAATAGGCGCCTTTCGACGAAGAGACTTCTTCTTCCGTAGCTCCGATAACCATCAGCCGGGCGTGGGGCGGCACTTCAATGTGTTGCAGCACGTCGATAAAATTCGCCAGGCAACCTTTCGCATCCACGCAGCCGCGACCGCGAATCAACTCAGCATTGGCATCCGCCTGCCACAGCCCCGGCACGGTGTCCAGATGCCCAAGCATTAACAAAGTGTGCGGTCCGTGCCCTTTGCTCAGCACCAGGTTGCCCGCCAGATCGATGCTGGTGTTGATCTCTGTCCCGGCCAGGCGACGGGCGATAAATTGCGCCAGTACCGATTCATCGCCGGAGATTGAGGAGATATTGACCATCATATTCAGTAAACGCATGGGTTTGCTGACGTCCGCGCCGCGCCAGAACCAGCTCGCCGCGCCGCAGAGCGTGTGCGGGCCGTTGATGGCAATATCAGCAACGCCTTGCGCCAGCGCCAGCTTGCAGGCGCGCACCTTCTGCTTCATGCGCCCGGCAACGGGCAGTGCGTCCTGCGCGTAAACGTCTTGCAGGGTACTGGCGGGATCGTTGATATCACGCAGTATGCCCGCCGTGCCGGTGACAAAGCGTAAGTGGTTCGCCTGCAATTGCACCGCCAGATGCGCCGCCAGCATATCTGCATCGATATTGATGTACTGCTGTGCATCATTTTCCCAAATGGGTGGCGAGAGAAACACAATATCGTAGCTATTAAGCAGCGTGCGCAGCACCTCGCACTTCGCGTGGCTAAAGGTGCCATAGAGCGAGTCGCGCACAATGCGGCTGCGCCCGTTGGCGCTGACCTTCAGCGGTTTACCCAGCGTGCCGCACACCAGCTGGTTATCGCCCGCAGCCTGGTAATACGCGGAAAACCCCAGCGCCTGGGCGGCGAGTTTTATCAACCCGCCAATACGCTTGTTATAGGCGCGAAGAATCAATGACATATGCCGGGCGTTGCAGTAGCGTACCTGGTCGCCATTGGCGAGCGATAAATATTCCACCTGCTCGCCCTGGTGTTGATACTCCTTATCAATGGCTTTTGCGCCACCGCAGACCACCAGTACTTTTCCACCCTTGCGGCTGATCTCCAGCACTTCGCGAAAGAAACCGCCGTCGCTGTAGAGGGTGCTGCTTCCGGCTTTAATAATGTAGAGATTATCCATCACGGCCACCCGGCTTCGTTGAGTTGTTGCAGACCACATATCGCTTCCAGACCCAGGTAGAGATTGGCGGCCTGCACCGCCTGGCCTGCTGCGCCCTTGATGAGGTTATCCAGCGAGCAGAGGCTCAGGCAGGTATCGCCCTCCACAAGCGTTGCAACTTCGGCATGATTGGTGCCGCAGACGGTTTTCAGCATCGGAACCTGGCCATTTTTCAGGTAATGCACAAAAGGCGCGTGCTGGTATTCGCTAAAGAAGGCCTGGCGCACATCGGCTGCCGTGAGACCAGGTTTGAGCGTGCTATAAGCGCTGACGTAGATGCCTCTGGCAGTATCGAGGCTAAAGGCGGCGAAGGTGAGGGCCAGCGGATCGCGGCTCAGCTGCTGCAATTTTTCAATTTCCGGCGCATGGCGATGGGCAAACGCTTTATGCAGGCGAAAGTTGTTCGCCCGCTCGGCGTGCGTTTCCGCGCTGCTTTTCCCGGCACCGCTGGAGCCGGTTTTGGCATCCACAAAGATACGCCCGCACACCAGCTCATTTTTGACCAGCGGATAGAGGGCATACAGTGACGCCACCGCCATGCACCCCGGCAGATTAATCAGCCGTGCGGTGCTGTCCTGCGCCGTGAACTCCGGCACAAAATACTGGCTGACCATCTGCGGCGGCAGGCTGCCGGGCGTGGCGGGATAATGCGCCTGGTTTATCTCGTCTTCGGCAAAGCGGTAGTCGCCGCTGAGATTAAATAAGCGGGTGCAGCGCTCGCTCAGCGGCGAGATGATTTGCGGTAACTTACCGTTTGGCAGGCAGGAAAAAACCAGGTCGAAATGGCTATTTTTCAGCTCGCTGAGCGAAGAAAATTTAAGACCTGGCTTGTCATTGTGATGGCGGAAACTGCGCAGCTGGCGCTCGACCGCCAGCCCTTTTTTCGACTCCGAAGAGACAAACTGTACGTCAATGTGCGGGTGCATACTCAGCAGGCGGTACAGCTCGCCGCCGACGAATCCCGAACCGCCAAGAATGGCGGCAGAGTAGGTGGTTTTCATCCCAGTCGCGCATCCTTTTCATAAGGGGGAACCGCCTCAATGGAACGAGCAATTTCCGCGATGCGTGCAATGTTTTTGTCGACTTTTTTGAATGCCAGCACATAGGCGCGAAGCTTTTCGTACTCTACCGGTGAGCGCAACTCGCGACACAACACCAGCGTGCTGCGCAGCATAGCGATAGCGTTGGGGAAATCCTCGTACTGGTACTCTTTGCGCTCATCGAGAAAGAACGGAAAACCGTTGCCAAACCCTTTTTGATTGCGGAAGGGAAGATGGAAGGGCAGCAGGGTGTTTTGCCACTCGCGGGCAAACACACCTTCTTCATTCAGAGCCTGTTGCAGCGCCTGCTTGACGTTATGTTCCGCAATGCCCTGTAGCTCCGGCAGGTCAGTATTGATGGTGATACGGAACATATTGAAGCTGTGCTTCGCCCCTTTTGGGATAACCGGGCCGCGAAACAGCCGCGTGGTGGCCAGCTCGTCAATCAGGTGCAGGGCGTTACGCTGGCGGATCTCGTCGTAATAGTCCAGGCGGGCAAGCTGGCTGATGCCAAAAGCGGCGGCAACCCAGGACATGCTGTAGTCGAGCCCGGACTCGTTAAGAAACCCCTGGGCGCGTTCATAGCTTTCGCGCTCCCTGAAAAAGGCGATCCCTGCCTCGCCGCCCAGGGGGAAATTTTTGTCTGCCATCAGGCTTTGCCCGGCGGCGTCGCCGAAGGTGCCGCAGTAACGTCCCTGCCAGCTGGCGGAGTGTGCGTGCGAGGCATCTTCGATTAACAACAGGTTATTTTTCTGGCAAAACGCCGTGAGCGCCTCGATATCCGCAGGCAAACCGTGGACGTGCACCGGCATGACCGCTTTGGTGCGCGGCGTCAGTTTTTTCTTCAGTTGCGCCGGGTCAAGACACCAGGTGCCAGGCGTGATATCCACAAACACCGGAATCGCTTTAGCCGCGACAATCGCCTGGGCGGTGGCGATGAAGGTAAAGGCCGGAACCAGCACTTCATCGCCGGGTTTGACGCCTGCGCCCACCAGCGCCAGATGCAGGCTGGAGGTGCCGCTGGCCGTTGGGATCGCGTAAGCGGCACCCACGCGCTGACGATATTTTTCTGCAAATTCAGCTATCACCTCATCGGGGGATTGCTGCACAGAAATCATCATCTGAAACACGTCTTCTTTAGTGATATTCGGGAAAATGGTTTTACGATTGTTTTTTGGAATAACGGGCGTGTCGCCATCAACCGCCAGCCGTTTATCCGCCACGCTATCATCCGGCATGGCCAGCGGAGTCATCATAAAATCAGTTTTCATTTATTTACTCCTGCCTTGAGCAGCGCCATTTTTATGCAAGCGCCGACGAGCGGGCTGAGACGAAAATTAAATTGCAGACCGGGTTGGATTTCTTTTTCTGTTTCGTGCTGGGTCCACATGGTGCGTAAATCAAAAGCACCGAATATTTTCAGGCGTTCAGCCTTTTTATAAATGTTTTCGTCATCCGTAAGCAGCACGGCGCAAGGGCCAAAACCGAGTGCGGAAAAATCAAGAATATTCACCAGCGAGTCATTGGCGGGTAATTCTCCCGCCTGGTGGAGATTTTGCCAGTTTATTTGATGCACATTATACGGCTGCGGTAATGCAGCGCTGTGGCCAATACCGAGCCACTTCAGTAATTTCTCTTGCTGATTATCCAGATGGTGCTGATTGGTTTTGCTGCCATAAACAATATCCTGCCCCCACAATGCGCCAATAACCGCGCCGCTGATACTGTTATAGGTCACGGCATGTTGCTTATTCGCCGATTTTTTTAAACAATTCTCCAGTCCTTTCAGTTCGCTTTCATTTTTCTCAATACTCATTATCACGCCGGAGGTAAGCACGCGCGCTAATACAAATGAGACCTGAAAATGCTGTGTTGATACATCATGCGTTTGGTGCGACGACATAAATCCACCTTATTTACTCAATAGAGTTGACGGTGTATCTGGCGATAAGCGCGGCGATATCAACCTGATGAACTTTCCATGAGTTAGCAAACTCCGGGTTCTGATTGACTTCGCAAACAACATATTGTCCGGTACGGGTGTTGAGCATTAAATCCAGCCCGTAGATCCCTTCCCCAAGAACATGAATAACCTGTTCTGCCAGAGTGCAAATAGCCTTATCGATAGCGACAGGAATAATATGCGCGCCAAGGTGAGTATTGGTTTTCCAGTTATCGTCGGATACCCGTTTAAATGCCACAACGGGCTGTTTGCCAACAATGACCACTCTGACGTCAAAATTATCTTTTTCGATATATTCCTGCACCAGCACGGGCAAATGTTTGCCCTGCACATCGACCGATTCTCTGGCCGCCAGCCAGACGGCGAGACTGGCTGGACTCTCAATCAACGTCACGCCGCGGCCCCAGGAGGCGTTGACCGGTTTTATCACAAACCGGCCGCCAAACTGCGCCAGCAGGCCATCCAGCTCGCTATACTGGTGAATAACCCGGTAAGCCGGAACCGGCACTTCATGTCGGGACAATAATATTGACTGCAATCCTTTGTCAGTACAGATTTCAATAGCCCGGCGCGAGTTAATGACCTTCACGCCTGCTGCTTCAATATATTTCGCGCGGGCCAGCGCTTTACTTTGCGACAGGCAGCGGACTAACGCGATATCGAAGTTTTTTAAATCCTGTAGGTTCCATGAAGATTGTTCGGAAATAATTTCCACGCTTGCATTGAGATCTTTTAAAAAACCGACAATGCGTTTTTCCTCTTCCCGGAGTTTGGTGACAAACAATAAAACGGCGTCATTATTTGCCATTATTCTCCCCAGTCCTCTTCGACCTCTGGGGCAAACTCAAGACGGTAGTTTTGACCGTCATTTATTAATTCATGCTCCTGCCCGCAAGCACCACACTCGACAATTTCGCCAGTTAAAATATCATCACTTACAGTAATTGAAGACGAGCAGGTCAGGCATTTAAATGCTTTCATAATGAATCCCTTTATATCGTTTAAATAGAAAAATTACTTTCGAGGTAATTCTTTATAGATAAAACAAAGTCGGGCTGCTTAAGAATGTCACCGGAGCGTTCGGCCGCGCCTTTAAATGTCTGGCACAGCGACATTCCTAAAAAATCACAAATATACTGAAACTGCGTAGTGATAATATCAGCCTTGGTTTCCGGGTTATCCCCGCCGATAACGATAAGGACTATGTTTTTACCCTGACAACGCAGGCGAAAGTCTGGGATCTTTTTTAATGATTCAGAAAAGCGATCGATAAATACCTTCATGGTCCCGGAAATGCCGTACCAGTAGACCGGTGAAATAAATACAATGACTTCGCCAAGTAAAAAACGATTGATTAAATAATCATAATCGTCGCTAACTGATTTATATTTCAGGGATGTTTCCCGGTAGTCTTCATATTGCGTGATGGCGAAATCTTTTAGTCGGAATTCTTCTGCATCGAAGCCGCTAAATACTTTTTCGACCACGGCGGCACAGTTGCCCGCATAGCGAGAGCTGCCATTAAATATTACAAATTTACTCATGCGCCTTACCCTAACCGATAATGGTGAAGGTCACTGCGGACAGTGACAGAATGTGCCATCCATGAGCTATTGCTAAAACGCTATGCCATTTTGTGCTGCAAGAATTATCCGATAAAAAATGGCACGGGATAAATAGTCATTCTTTTTATTGATTTATTACCCACAGTTTATAATCATGGATTATCTATGGCGGGAGCAGCAAAATGGATTATCTGAAAAGTGTCGAAGCCTTTATCCTGTCAGCAGATAAGGGGAGCTTTACGGCGGCGGCGGAGGTGATGTGCATTACGCCAGCGATGGTGGGAAAGCATATCCGCGAGCTGGAAAAGCGCCTCGGCTGCCAGCTTATTCATCGCAGCACGCGCCGCCAGGGGCTGACCAGCGCGGGCCAACGCTTTTATGCGCATGGCCTGCAAATTCTTTCCGCCGTCCATGAGGCGGATACTATTGTTCATCGTATGAATGATGAGGTGGCGGGGGATGTGCGCATCAGCGCGCCGGTCGCCTTTGGCAACCGTGTCCTTACACCGGTGCTGACGCCGTTTCTTTTGCATTATCCTGAAGTGAATATTGATTTAGTGCTGACCGACCGGCGCGTCGATCTGATTGAGGAGCGTTTTCAGATTGCTATTCGTATCGGTAGCGTGCGTGACGAAGGGCTTATTGCGCTGCCGATGCCGCCGTACAGAATGATGCTGGCCGCCTCGCCTGCGTACCTTGAGCAGTTCGGCACGCCGCAGCGCCCGGAAGATCTGGCAAAGCATAACTGCATCAGCTTTACCCAATGGCAATCCAACCATTTCTGGCAGATGGAAGGGCCGGGCGGGCGTTATGAGGTCGAGATAATTCCGCGCCTGATTGTGAATTCGGGTGACGCGGTGCGTCAGGCGGCGCTGACCGGGCTGGGCATCGCGTTTAATTCTGCCGTGATCCTCGAGGCCGATATCCTCTCAGGCAAACTGATCCGCGTGCTGCCGGATTACACGCCGCCTGAGCGCCCGATGCATTTACTGCGTTTACCTATCCGACCGGTGCCACCGACTATCGCGGCGCTGATTGAACATCTGTCGCAAGCGCACATGATAGGCCAGTAAAGCGCCTCCGGCAATTGTCCTTTTAAGAGGCGAAAACAAGTATTATCCACGGCTTAATAACCGGAGCGGAATGCGAGATGAAAAAACAGACGGCTGATTTCGAGGCGGCGTTGGTTAAATCAGGTTTTAGCGCAAAAGAGATACAGTATCTGCACAGAAATGTCCCGCGCTATGGCCGCACAGTGCAGGATGTGGTCTTTGAACTGGCAAACCGCTTTCGTATGGTGATAAGCGTGAGCGTAGGTGCTGTGGTGCTTTTTGTCGCGGTTATTTTGTTCGGGCAGCCGAATCAGGTTGTTTCGGCGGGCGTTTCGCTGCTGCTGATGCTGCTGGTGGTCTGGTTTTTTCAGCCGCCGGTCATTTGTTTTAAAGCATGGCGTTACCGTAAGCATAATAAAGACGCAGGGCCGTGAGGCAACGGTAAAAATCCCCCGAATATCGCTTACAGACATTCGGGGGATTTATTTATGCCAGCCTGGGGTAGCCGCTCGCGATATCATTGCCGGTGAACTGAGCCACCCAGCCTTCAGGATTATCAAAAATCCGTATCGCGGTGAAATTCGGTTCAGAACCCATATCAAACCAGTGCGGTGTGCCCGCAGGGACAGAGATCAGGTCATTTTTCTCGCACAGCACCTGGTAGACTTCGCTGCCAATATGCAGGCAAAACAGCCCGGCGCCCTCCACAAAAAAACGCACTTCGTCTTCACTGTGGGTATGTTCATTGAGAAACTTTGCCCGCATTGCCTCTTTCTGCGGGTTATCCGCGCGCAGGCTAATCACATCCCAGCTCTGGTAGCCTTTTTCAGCGACCAGTTTGTCGATAGCGTGCTGGTAGGCGGTGATAACTGCCGTCGCGCCAGGGTTCGCGCCCAGATCCCGGTCGGCCTGCCAGCGCTCAAAGCGCACGCCTTTCGCATTCAGCTTTTGCTGAATTTCACGCGCTTCTCTACTGTGCCACACCGGGGTGCTGGCGTCGTTATCGGTATAGATAGTCAGTGCGCTCATGAATAAAGTTGCTCCGGCTTAATGTTGCAAAAAGAGGTAACCTGATGGTGATGGCTGGCGGCGTCTTCTTCACCACGAATTAACTGCAGGGTATGCAACCCGGCCTGCTCTGCGGCGTCCAGCTCCTGATGAATATCGGACAAGAACAGAATGGCGGAAGGTGGCAGCCAAATCTGCGCGGCAATCGTCTGGTAGGATTGCACCTCGCGTTTTGCCCCGACCCGCGTGTCAAAATAGCCGCTGAATAAATGTGTAATATCACCTTCGTCGCTGTAGCCAAATAACAATTTTTGCGCGGCGACAGAGCCAGAGGAATAAACATAGAGATCAATACCCTGCGCTTTCCACTTTTCCAGTTGCGGCAGCACGTCCGGGTAGAGATGACCGGTAAAGTCGCCATTCACATAGCCGTCGCGCCAGATAATCCCCTGCAACGCTTTTAACGCTGTCGATTTACGATCTTCATCCATAAACGCAAACAGCACCTCAATGAGCGCCTCCGTGCTGGCTTGCGCCTGGCCTGTTTCTTCGCGCAGATTCTGTAAAATCGTGCTCACCGGTTCGTTGTATTGCTCAGCGTTGACAAACTTAGCCAGCCGCTCGCGGGCATAGGGAAATAAAACGTTATGCACAAAGCGAATATCGCTGGTGGTGCCTTCAATATCGGTGACAATCGCGCGGATCATAATTTCTCCAGCAGGCGGCGCTGCAATTCACATTCAAATAAAAACTCCAGCCCTTCCAGATGGCGGCGGGCTTCGGCCACATCGCGCCCCCAGCAGGTAAGCCCGTGGCCACGCAACAGAAAACCATAGCGTAGCGGAGTGCGCTGCGCCCAGCTTTCGATGCGTTTGGCCAGCGCGTCGATATCCTGGTCATTATCAAAAATCGCTACCGGTACCGTATCAAGGTGGCTGCTCTGCCCGCGCAGAGATTTTTGCATTTCGTAGCCGTGAAGATGCAGCTCCGCCATTTTTTCTACGCGTGACAACACGGTGGCATTGACGGTGTGCACGTGCAGCACGGCACCCGCTTGCGGATAGAGACGGTAGATAAGCGTATGCAGGGCGGTTTCCGCCGAGGGTTTTCGCCCCGATGGCGCATGGTTATCAGCAATGGCAACCTGCAAAAAATCTTCAGCGGTAAGGCTGCCTTTATCTTTGCCGGACTCGCTTAGCCAGCACCAGTCGGCATCCTGGCGAACAGACATATTGCCGCCGGTGGCCGGCGCCCAGCCTTTTGCGCCAATCCAGTGACAGGCGGCAACCAGCGCGTGGAGTTGCAGGTTATTGATCATAGTCTTCCTGTAGAGAAGCATATCGTTATTGTATAGACGTCTAAGCGTCTTGATTGCTAAATGCTAGCATCATGTTATAGTGGCAGCAACATAAGTATTACAAGCAGGCACGCAACAATGAGTAGTAATCCGCTGATTTTGCAAAGTAAACTTCCCAACTCCGGCACCACGATTTTTACCCTGATGAGCGCGCTGGCGCAGCAGCATCAGGCTATTAATCTGTCGCAAGGCTTCCCCGATTTTGATGGCCCGCGCTATTTGCAGGAGCGCCTGGCGTATCATGTTGCGCAGGGTGCAAATCAGTACGCGCCGATGACCGGCGTACAGGCACTTCGCGACGCGATCGCGGATAAAACCGCCGATCTGTATGGCTACAGACCGGATGTGAACAGCGATATTACGGTGACGGCAGGGGCGACAGAAGCACTCTACGGCGCGATTACAGCGCTGGTGCGCCAGGGCGATGAAGTGGTCTGTTTTGATCCCAGCTATGACAGCTATGCGCCTGCGGTGGCGCTGTCCGGCGGCGTGCTGAAACGTATTGCTCTACAGCCGCCGCACTTTCGCGTCGACTGGCAGGCTTTTGCCGCAACGCTTAGCGATCGCACCCGGCTGGTGATTATTAATACGCCGCATAACCCGTCGGCAACGGTCTGGCGTAAAGAGGATTTTGCCGCGCTGTGGCAGGCGATTGCCGGGCGTGAGATCGTTGTGCTGAGCGATGAGGTTTACGAGCACATCTGTTTTGCCGAGGAGGGGCACGCCAGCGTACTGGCACATCCGCAGCTGCGCGAGCGGGCGGTGGCTGTGTCGTCGTTTGGTAAAACCTACCATATGACTGGCTGGAAAGTGGGGTACTGCATCGCTCCGGCGTACATCAGCGCGGAGCTGCGTAAGGTGCATCAGTATCTGACATTTTCCGTCAATACCCCGGCGCAGCTGGCGCTGGCAGATATGCTGCGCGCCGAGCCGCAGCATTATCGCGAGCTGCCGGATTTTTACCGCGCCCGGCGCGATGTGCTGATTGATGCATTAAGTTCCAGCAAGCTGAAGCTGTTGCCTTGCGAGGGCACCTATTTTCTGCTGGCGGATTACAGCGCTATCTCGGATCTTGATGATGTGAGTTTCTGCCAGTGGCTGACCAAAGAGGTCGGTGTGGCGGCGATTCCGCTGTCGGTTTTTTGCGCCGAACCCTTTCCGCATAAGCTGATTCGCCTGTGTTTTGCGAAACAGGAGGCGACGCTGCTGGCCGCCGCGAAGCGGCTATGTGTGCTGTAATATTGCACGGCGGCGCGGGCTATTTCTCGCCCATAATGGTTTTTAGCTTTTGCGCGTCCGGCAGGCCAACTTCCTGCTGTAACACATTGTCCTCATTCATGTAATAGATAGCGGGCGTCGCGTTAGCCCCCAGCTCATCCATGATTTTTTGATTGATATTGAGCTTTTTCATCAGTTCCGGCGGGATGGATTTCGGCAGCTCAAGCGCCATTTTGCCGTTACTCTTTTCGTACTCGTTCCAGCTTTGCGCCGGATCTTTCGCGCTCATAATAGCCGCCGCTGCCGCCGGGCTTTCCGGTTTGATAACCCCGACCAGCAGCGTGCGAAGCTGCACTTTGCCGGACTCCACCCACGGGCGCGCCATCTGCCAGAACTGCTTGCAATAAGGGCAGTAAGGATCGGCAAACACATACACCACGCGCGGCGCCTCTTTTTTGCCATCAAGCAGCCAGTCCGCTTTTTCCATCTCCTGCCAGAGCTTGCGCCCCGCGGGCGCGTAAATCTCTTTGGCTATCAATTTCTCGCTTAAATTATTACCCGCCGCGTCGTACATATAGCCCGACACGGCATGTTTGCCGTCCGGCGTGAGGTAAATGGTGACGCCCATCTCCTGGTATTTGCCGAGATAGCCTTTCATGCCGCCCGGCGCATCAAACGATTTAAGGATGGTTATGCCTTGCTTTTCAATGGCTTTTACCGGTGCGGGCAGCTCTTCGGCATGCAGTGTCAGCGGCAGCAACGTCAGCATTAACAGGCGCTTAAACATATAAATCCTTATAAAAATTTGAATTGACGGGCAAACCTATCACAGTCATAGGTAAGACCCAGGGTTAGCAGCATTGTTCCTGCCTGCCGGGAATGGTGTAATTAAAGGTGCTTTGAGTGCAGCACATCGCCAGTTTGCTGGCACAGAAGTCACCTGAACGTTTTTCAGGTATCAAGGCTACCGGTCTGGTGGCCTTTTTATTGTCCGCAATTTGATCGTTCACGAATTCATCAGGCAGGGGTTGTTAGTTAACACTTATTGATTTGATAATGTAAACGCATTAGCCCTGTCAGGAAAATTTCGTTAACTTACACCTCAACGAAAACACGGAGGAAGTATAGATGTCCTTAATTAATACCAAAATCAAACCTTTCAAAAACCAGGCGTTCAAAAACGGTGAATTTATTGAAGTCACCGAGAAAGATACCGAAGGTCGCTGGAGCGTATTCTTCTTCTATCCGGCTGACTTTACCTTTGTTTGCCCGACTGAGCTGGGCGACGTAGCGGATCACTACGAAGAGTTCCAGAAACTGGGCGTGGATATCTACTCCGTATCTACCGACACCCATTTCACCCACAAAGCATGGCACAGCAGCTCTGAAACCATCGCCAAAATCAAATATGCGATGATCGGCGACCCGACTGGTGCCCTGACCCGTAACTTCGAAAACATGCGTGAAGACGAAGGTCTGGCAGATCGCGGTACCTTTATCGTTGACCCGCAGGGCATCATCCAGGCTATCGAAGTGACCGCTGAAGGCATCGGCCGCGATGCATCTGACCTGCTGCGTAAAGTGAAAGCGGCTCAGTATGTTGCTTCTCACCCAGGCGAAGTTTGCCCGGCTAAGTGGAAAGAGGGTGATGCTACGCTGGCTCCGTCTCTGGATCTGGTTGGTAAAATCTAAAAATTCGCTGCGTTTTTCGCGTTACAGGTGCGTTGGCGGCGCTGACTCACCCGGTCACTTACTGATGTAAGCTCCCGGGGATTCATCAGTTTGCCGCCTTGCTCTGACAAGAAATACTCAGGAATTAGCCTTAAATACGGGTGCTTTTCAGGCACCCGTTTTATTCAGCACCATGATGCAAGTTGCATTGATGCAGCCCTCGCTAATTCGGCTTGCATGATGATGTTTTAAGAAGGGGAGAACCATGCTCGACACTACTATGAAAACCCAACTCAAGGCCTATCTTGAGAAACTGACAAAGCCTGTTGAGTTGATTGCGACGCTGGATGACAGCGCCAAATCTGTAGAAATCAAAGAACTGCTGACGGAGATAGCTGAACTGTCGGACAAGGTCTCCTTTAAAGAAGACAACAGCTTACCAGTGCGTAAGCCGTCATTTTTGATTACCAATCCGGGCTCCACTACCGGGCCGCGCTTTGCCGGTTCGCCGCTGGGCCATGAGTTTACCTCACTGGTGCTGGCGCTGCTGTGGACCGGTGGGCATCCGTCAAAAGAAGCCCAGGCGCTGCTGGAGCAAATCCGCGACCTCGATGGCGATTTTGAGTTTGAGACCTACTACTCACTCTCCTGCCACAACTGCCCGGACGTAGTGCAGGCGCTGAACCTGATGGCGGTGCTGAACCCGCGCATCAAGCATACGGCTATTGATGGCGGTACCTTCCAGAACGAAATCACCGATCGCAACGTGATGGGTGTTCCGGCGGTCTTCGTCAACGGTAAAGAGTTTGGCCAGGGCCGTATGACGCTGACGGAAATTGTCGCCAAAATCGACACCGGCGCGGAAAAACGTGCGGCAGAAGAGCTGAACAAACGTGATGCTTACGACGTGCTGATTGTTGGCTCCGGCCCGGCGGGTGCGGCGGCGGCGGTCTACTCCGCGCGTAAAGGCATTCGTACCGGTTTGATGGGCGAGCGCTTCGGCGGCCAGGTTCTGGATACGGTCGATATTGAAAACTATATCTCTGTACCGAAAACCGAAGGGCAGAAACTGGCGGGCGCGCTCAAAGCGCACGTTTCTGATTATGAAGTGGACGTTATCGATAGCCAGAGCGCCAGCAAACTGACCCCAGCGGCCAGCGAAGGCGGGCTGCACCAGATTGAAACCGCCTCCGGCGCGGTGCTGAAAGCACGCAGCATTATCATTGCGACCGGTGCGAAATGGCGCAATATGAACGTGCCGGGCGAAGACATGTACCGCACCAAAGGGGTGACCTACTGCCCGCACTGCGATGGCCCGCTGTTTAAAGGCAAACGCGTTGCGGTCATCGGCGGCGGTAACTCCGGTGTCGAAGCGGCTATCGATCTGGCGGGGATTGTTGAGCACGTGACTCTGCTTGAATTTGCGCCAGAGATGAAAGCAGACCAGGTCTTGCAGGATAAAGTTCGCAGCCTGAGCAATGTCGATATCATCCTGAACGCGCAAACCACCGAAGTGAAAGGCGACGGCAGCAAAGTGACCGGCCTTGAGTATCGTGACCGTGTTAGCGGTGACGTGCACCAGATTGCGCTGGCGGGGATTTTTGTTCAGATTGGTCTGCTGCCGAACACTAACTGGCTGGAAGGCACGCTTGAGCGCAACCGCATGGGCGAAATCATTATTGATGCGAAGTGCGAAACCAGCGTGAAAGGCGTGTTTGCGGCGGGCGATTGCACCACCGTACCGTACAAACAGATTATTATCGCTACCGGCGAAGGGGCAAAAGCGTCACTGAGCGCCTTTGATTACCTGATTCGCTCCAAATAAAAAGCAAGACAATAAACCTGCAATGTGACAGAGGCTGCCGAAGGGCAGCCTCTTTTTTTACCGCACGACCAGCACCGGAATGCGCGCATAGCGCACCACGCTTGAGGCGTTCGACCCCAGCAGATGGGTGGAGATGGTCGGGTTATGCGAGCCAATCACAATCATGTCGGCATTGAGCTCCGTGGCCAGTTCATTGACCTGATCGCGAACATTACCGAAACGCACGTGAATATGCACCCGCGAAGGATCGATAGAAAAATGCGTTGTCATGGTGCTCAGACGCGTTTGCGCTTCTTGCTGCAAATGCTCTTCGAAGCGGCGCAAATCGGCGGCAAAACGGTGCAGGCTCATGCTCGCGGAGGCGGGTAAAACGTGCAGCAGGTGGATAACGCCCTGACTCTGCGCCAGGAACTCCGCATGGCGAACAGCCTTGTCGCTGAGTTCCATTTCAAACACATCGACCGGCATAATAATAGTCTGATACATAAACGCTTCTCCCTGTGGATTATGTCATGCTAATTAAACCACAAAAGGGCGCGTTTTTTTGCTGTCTGGCTGGCAAAATCTGGAATTAAAACTGTCATAAAGAGGATGCCAGAGCATCCTCTGCACAAATTAGCAGCGGCGTGTTAGCGCTGATAATCCCCTGCGGCTTCCGGCTGGTAAATCAGTTCCAGCACTTCGAGGTCGGTGGTGGTTCCGCCGGGCAATTCCCAGTGGATAGTATTGCCGACGCGTAAACCGAGCAGAGCGGCACCGACGGGGGCAAGCACCGACAGCTCTTTGGCGCTGTCCGTCATTTGCGACGGATAAACCAGCGTACGCACACGCTCTTCACCGCTCTTTAGCTCACGGAATCTGACCGTGCTGTTCATTGTCACCACGTCCGCAGGCATCGCCTCTGGCGCACACATCTGGGCGCGATCGAGTTCCTCATTTAGCGCATCCGCGACCGGCAAGCTGGCGTGAGCGGGTTGCTCCAGCAGCTGGTCGAGGCGCGCGGCGTCTCGCTCATTAATAATAATGGCAGGTCTGGACATTTATTACTCCATGTCGTTTAACGGCGCTTGCGCCCGATTAATCCAAAGAAAAACCCTCGCCGTCTGGCAGCAAGGGTTTGTCTACTCATGATGATACTGGCAGCACCCCGGACTGTGAAGTGATGAGGCGCACATTTGCCGTAATTGTGAATCTTCTGATGATTTACGGGTCAGTAACCGGCTTTGTCTATCACAAACAGGTTCCCGCAATTGCCAGGATGCGGCTGCGCCAGCAGGGAGTTCGCTGATAGCGGCGCGTTGATGGCGTCTGCTTTGATTGCAATTTGCATCTCCGTCAGCCAGGCCGGATTCCCGCTACAGGTCAGTTTTATCGCTTTTGCGCCTTGTGGGCCAAAAGCGGCGGTTGCGGCGGCGTTAAACGCGCTGCGCGACACCGTTTTACCGTAATTATCCGCCAGGAATCGCCCCAGCGCGCTCTGTTTGATTTCTTTATTCATGCGCACCATCGTGTTGAAATAATCATCGGGATCGAAACCAAAACAGACGCCATGTTTGGCGTATTCATAACGTTCAAGGCAGGATGTTCCCCCGGCGCCTGGCATCACCTCATTAAGACGGTTGGCCATTTCCAGCGACAGGCCCGTTTCCGCAGCGGCGCATTTTCGGCTGGCTTTCACTTCGGGCATATTCGGGACAGGGCGCGTGGCGCAGCCATAACGCATCCAGCGGCGCTCATCGACACCCCGCGCGGCGATAGATTTTGGCAAGCCGGGCCACAGACCATGCACGGTTAAATAGTTGGCCTTCTGGTCCAGCTCTTTTTGCAGGCGACATTCGTCCGGCTCGTTGCGGCCATTTTCATGCTGGCTCTGGCAAAAACCGGTTTGCCAGGAGAGCGCCAGCACATAGCTTGTGAAGTCGCCATACTGCTTGGGTTGCAACGGTGCGGCGCTGGCGGTCGAAAACCAGCACAGGGCGGCACAGAGGAGAGTGGCAAGTCCCTGTTTTAACATTTCTATTCCTGATGAATGAAGTTAGATAATTTCGTCAGGTAATTAAAGCATAAAAAAAAGCACCGCTCAGGTGCTTTTTATCAGCGGCTAGTCGATTCAGATTTACTGCACCGTGCTGCCTGGCACCAGCAATTCGGTGGCGACAATCACTACCACCAGCCCGACCATGACCGGCACCGAGGTGCGTTTAACGACTTCAAAGGGCGAGATATTCGCCATTCCGGCCACCGCAACGACCACACCTGAAACCGGTGAAATGGTGCGCCCGAGGTTGGAGGCTTGCAGCATTGGTATGGAGAGATAAGCCGGATTGATGCCGGATTCGTGCGCAAGTTTTGGGATCATCTCCACAAAAGCATAAAAGGGCGCATTGCCGGAACCGGTCGTCACCGCCGCCAGCATCGTCAGAATCACCAGCACCAGCATTAAAATAATGCTCGCCGAACCGAACGAAGTAGCAATGGATATCAGGCTTTGAATAAAGCCAATGGTGCTCAGCCCCTGGGCAAACACCCCGGCGGCAACCAGCAGCATCACCACCCCGGCAAATGCATCCGCCATGCCGCGCCAGGCGACATCCAAGCCGTCGAACACTTTTTGCGTATTGAAGCCGCGCACAAACTCCAGCAGCGCCGCCAGCAACATACAGATAACCAGAATCGTAATGATGTGCAGCTCCGGCCCCCATTTGCCGTCGAAAATCAGCACGCCGATAATCGGTGTAAAGGGCAGGATAGCGTAGTAGCCTGGTGCTGTGGTGGTGATGGCCTGCACATCGAGGATTTCACTGACGATCTGCTCTTTTTTATCCAGATAGCGCTGCCAGAAAAAGTGCGCAATCGCCATCGCAACAATCGCCGCGATAGAAATGGGCAGCGTAGTTTTAAAGGCAAAATCCACCAGCGGCATTTCAGCGGCTTTTGCCGCCAGCACCACGTCGCCAGAAGTAGGGGAGAGGATAATGGCCGCCGGAGACGCACAAATCGCCGCCGCCGCGCCACGGCTGATGCCGACGTTCACCATCACCGGGAACAGGGTTGCCATCAGCAATACGCCAAGACCTGTGGCAGAAGAGACCGCCAGCGACATCAGGCACGCGACAAAGTAGGCCGCAATCATCAATATATAAGGCGAGTTGATAAAGCGCAGCGGCCCGGAGGCCAGTTTGACCACCATATCGTTCGCGCCGATATGCGTCATATACGCCGCAAACCCGCACAGCATCATGATCATCATGCCGAGATCGCCACCGCGACTCATCAGCAGGATTTTAACGTACTCAACAATATCGGTCGCGCTGTAACCTGTGCTTGTGGCGCTGCCCGGCAGAATTTTATGACCCAGCAATGCGCTAATAATTAATAACGCAAGCCCGCCAACAAACAGCACGCCGGTCGCGGAGTAACCTTTGATGATGTAGCGTGCGACGCCAACAATCACCGCTGTTCCTATCAGTAATTCAAGCAAAATTAAAAGCATTATTTGACCCTGAGGTTGCGCAGCAAACGCGAAAAAAGAAAGAGACGCAATGTGCCGAATTCCGCCAGCGGGATAGCTGATTAAAATCAACAAAGCATTACGTTTAGCAATTAATCACCTGAAATTGTTATCACGCTACAAAATACACAGTGATTATTTGATAATTATCGTGAATTATGAATGCGCTGCTCAGGGAAATCTGTTTCCCTTTAGTTAATGATTTGTTTCATTAAAGTCTCATTTTCGCGCCGGGCGTAAAGTAGTTTAAAAAGCCTTTTGGTTTAAAAAAAGTGCGCCCTATACTCAGGGTGTCTCCCTTCGCTTATCAGGGCTTTTTATGCATGCAGCCTGGCTGTACCGATTACGCTTTATCCGGCGTCACCTTGCGGTGCTGCTGGTTGCGTTCGGCTGGCTGCTGATCCAGAGTCAGGTGGCGATCGCCTCGCATGATTGCGCGCTGCCGTCGTTGCAGGAAAGCCGGGTGGTTCAGCATATGAATCACATGATGATGGCGGAAAAGGCGCCCCAGACGGCTGAGATGAAAACGCCGCTCTGCGCGAAACATTGCGTGCCGGATATGGCGCAAAAAGAGGGCGATCATCAGCCGCTGGTTGCGCTGCCTGTTTCCGCGACGCTTGCGGTGGCAAAACCTGTCTGTGCGCCGCTTTCCCGTGAACGCTGGTCTTTAACCCCTCCCGCCGCAGGACCGCCGGCAACGATCCGTTTTTGCCGGTTTCGTGAATAAAAAACTGTTAATCCATTGAATTTATTTATCAATTAACGATTAACAGGAGTTTTATCATGCGTTCTTATCTTCTCTGCATGCTCTCAGGCGTGCTGCTTTTCTCTTTTTCTGCCGCTCAGGCGCAAAATATGCACCCCGCGCACGATATGTCGCAGCACAGCGCGATGCACGCGCAAATCTGGCACAGCCAGGGGGTGATTAAAAACGTCTCCCCAACCTCTCTTTCCATCGCGCACCAGGCGATTGCGGCGCTAAACTGGCCGCCAATGACCATGCAATTCAGCTTAGCGCAAGGCAACAACCTGCCGCCGGTGAAGGTGGGGGATAAGGTCAACTTCAGCTTTATCCAGGATGAAGAGGGTTATCAGATAGTTTCATTGACGCCTGCTGAATAAGGGGGGCGCAATGAAACGAAACACACTGAGCTTGCGGCTCGGTGGGATTGTGCTCGGTTTGATCTGCTCCGCCGCCCAGGCGGAGTCCCTCACGCTGACGCAAACTCTGGCCGCCGCAGAGCGCTACTCTGCTGAACTTTCCGCAAACCAGAACGAGGCCCGCGCGCTGAACGCGATGGCGGAGTCCGCCCGCCAGTTGCCGGACCCGAAGCTGAAATTTGGTCTCGATAATGTTCCGGTTCAGGGCGGCAACGGTCGCCGCCTGACCCGCGAGGGCATGACCATGCAGCGCATTGGCATCATGCAGCAGTATGTCAGCGCCGAAAAACGCGATCGCAAAGCCGACACCCTGCTTGCCGAAGCGCGCAGTATCAACGCCAAATCAACTGCCGTGCGCGCTAATTTGCAGCGTGATGCGGCCCAGGCATGGCTCGATTTAGCGCTCGCTGAAAAGGCGCTGCGTGCGGCCAACCGCCTGTTGGCAGAAACCGAGCGACAGCAGGGGGCACAGCATGCCAGCGTCGCGGCGGGCAATGCACCAGCGGATAGCGTGCTGGCGTTTCGCATTGCGCTGATTGCTATGCGCGATAACGTCACGCTTGCCAGGCGAGATGTGCAACTTGCGCAGACCCGCCTGATGCAACTGACCGGGCAAAATGTCACCGCCGTGTCTGGCGAACTTCCTCACTATCAACGCCTGCCAGCCGATGAAAAAACGCTGGAGCAGGCCATCACCCGCCATCCCGACATAGTGGCGGCGGCAAGCGAAGCGAACAGTGCCAAAGCGCGATCGGCGCAGTCTGCTATTGCCGCGATCCCGGATGTGGAGGTCGAGGTGTGGTATGGCCGACGCGCTGAAGGTTATGAGGATATGGCAGGCGTGATGTTCACGGTTGATCTGCCGCTGTTCCAGTCCAGGCGCCAGGACAAAGACCACGCTGCCGATGTCTCCCGCACTCTGCAAGCCAACGATCGACTGGCGCTGACAACGCGCGATCATCTGGCGCTGGTGCGCACGCTGATTGCCCAATATAACGCCGCACAAACTCTGTGGGCGCGACAGCATGATGAGGTGCTACCGCTGGTTCGCAGCCGCGCGACGTTGCTGGCGGCACAGTACCGTGCCGGGCAGTCTGCGCTAACAGAAGTTCTGGACGCGCGTCGTAGTGTGCTCGACAGCGAGCTGGCCGCCTACCAGGCCGAGAAAGAGATGGCGCGGATTTGGGCCGCGATCCGCTGGCTGATCCCTCAGGAGTTAAATCAATGAAAAAAACGGTTTTAGCCGTACTGATAACGGCCTGTATTGCAGCGCCAGCCGGGTATTTTGCCGGGCAACAGCAGCCCACGCCGCATCCGGCGCAGCAGCGCACTGTCCTCTACTGGTATGACCCGATGGTGCCCGACCAGCGCTTTGACAAGCCGGGCAAATCGCCTTTTATGGATATGCAACTGGTACCGCGCTATGCCGACGAGACGCCTGCCAGCGGGGGCGTAAGCGTCAGCGCCCGGCAGCAGCAAAACCTCGGCATGACCACCGCAGCAGTGGAAAAACGTGTGCTGGCAAGCGACTTTCGCGCCTTTGCCACGGTAACGACGGATGAGCGCAGCATTCAGAGCGTGCCTGCGCCTGCGGCTGGCGTGGTGGAAAAATTGTTCGTTCGCGCGCCGCAGCAATGGGTGAAAAAAGGCGATGCGCTGGTGCAACTCTGGGTTCCTCAGTGGACGACCGCTCAGCAGGAATTTCTCGCGGTCCGCCAACTGGGTGATAGCGCGCTGACTCGCGCAGCCCGTGAACGCCTTGGGCTGCAATTTATGCCTGAAACAATTATCCGCGCGGTGGAGCGCAGCGGGAAACCGCAAACCCGGCTCACGCTGCGTGCGAATAGCGATGGTTATGTGGTGAAGCTGGATGCCCGCGAAGGCGCGCAGGTCGCGGCTACGCAAACCTTGCTTGAGCTGGCAAGTCTTGACCCGGTGTGGTTAGTGATTGATTACCCACAAACTCAGGCGCAGGCGCTCGCTGTGGGAAGCGACGTCATTGCGACCCTGGCAGGGTTGCCTGGCGAGCTGTTTCATGGTCGCGTCAGTGAGCTACTGCCGCAGCTGGAAACCACCACCCGGACGCTGAAAGCACGTATCGTGCTGGATAACCCGCAACAAAAACTCAAGCCCGGTATGTTTCTGACCGTTACCCTGCCGCCGTCGCAACAGCAACCCGCCGTGCTGGCCATCCCGGAAGAAGCGCTTATCGATACTGGCGAGACAAGCCGCGTGCTGGTGGCGACAGGCGAGGGCCACTTCCGGCCAGTGAATGTTTCTGTGGGTCGCACTGCGCAGGGCTTTGCCGAAGTCCTGTCGGGGCTTCAGGAGGGCGACCGCGTGGTGACCTCCGGGCAGTTCCTGATCGATTCAGAAGCCAGCTTACGGAGCGCGCTGCCTGAACAGCAACCGGCTGCGCAACAAAGGCAGACATACCAGGCAACCGGCGTGGTGAAAGCTATCGGGCAGGGCAGTATCACCTTGTCGCATCAGCCTATCCCGGCGCTGAACTGGGGGGCGATGACGATGGATTTTGCCTTAAAACAGCCCATCGCCGGGATCGCGCCGGGCGATAAGGTCATGTTTAGTTTCACGCTGGATGATAAAGAAGGTGCGGTGATAACTCACCTGATGGCGCAGCAGGAGGGCATGAAATGATTGCAGCTGTCATTCGCGCCTCGTTGCGTAACCGCCTGCTTATCTTGTTGGCGGCGCTCGTGCTCACCGGATGGGGGTTATGGGCAGTACAACGCGCTCCGCTCGATGCTCTGCCGGATCTCTCGGATGTGCAGGTGATTATCCGTGCCAGTTATCCGGGGAAAGCACCGCAAATTATTGAAGACCAGGTCACCTACCCGCTCACGACCGCGATGCTGTCGGTGCCGGGTGCGAAAACCGTGCGCGGCTACTCGATGTTTGGCGACGCGTATGTTTATGTCCTGTTTGAGGATGATACGGATCTGTACTGGGCGCGCTCGCGGGTGCTGGAAAACCTCAGCCAGATCCAGTCCTCGCTGCCTGCCGGTGTGAGCGTCGGTCTTGGGCCGGATGCTACCGGCGTGGGGTGGATCTACGAATATGCGCTGCTGGACAGAAGCGGTAAACATAATCTGGCGGATCTGCGGGCGCTACAGGACTGGACGCTCAAGTTTGAGTTAAAAACCGTGCCGGATGTGGCCGAGGTTGCCAGCGTCGGGGGGATGGTTCGCCAGTATCAGATAGTGCCTGACCCGGCGCGGATGCGGGCGCTGAACATCACCCACGAGCAGATTGTCGCGGCGGTACAGGCGGCGAACCAGGAGAGCGGTGGAGCATTGCTTGAAATGGGGGAGGCAGAATTTATGGTGCGCACCACGGGATATCTGCGCCAGCTGGCGGATTTTCGCCAGGTGGTGATAGCCAGCCGCGACGGCGTACCGGTGATGCTTTCTGATGTGGCAACCGTACGACTCGGACCGGAGCTGCGCCGGGGCGTGGCGGAATATAACGGGGAAGGGGAGGTCGCGGGCGGCATTATTGTGATGCGCTACGGTAAAAACGCGCTGCAAACCATTAATGCGGTAAAAGCGAAGCTTGCGGAGATACAAAAAACGTTACTTGCCGGAGTGGAAATCGTCCCGGTTTACGATCGCTCGACATTGATTGAGCACGCCGTGCAAACGCTAACACATAAGCTTATCGAAGAGTTTATCGTGGTCGCGCTGGTCTGTACGCTGTTCTTGTTCCATTTTCGCTCGGCGCTGGTAGCCATTGTCTCTTTGCCGCTGGGGATTCTGGGGGCGTTTATTGTCATGCACTATCAGGGCATCAACGCCAACATTATGTCGCTTGGCGGTATCGCTATCGCCATTGGCGCGATGGTGGATGCGGCGATCGTGATGATTGAGAACATGCACAAAGTGATGGAGCAGTGGCGGCACGAAAATCCCGGGCGCAAACCCGCGGGCGCAGACTACTGGCGCTTTTCGGAGCAGGCGGCGATTGAGGTCGGGCCTGCGCTGTTTTGCAGCCTGCTTATCATCACGCTCTCTTTCATTCCGGTGTTTTCCCTCGAAGCGCAGGAGGGGCGAATGTTTTCTCCTCTGGCGTTCACCAAAACCTGGGCGATGGCGGTCGCGGCAGGGTTAGGCATCACGCTGGTGCCGGTGCTGATGGGGCTATTTATTCGCGGCAATATTCCTGATGAGAAAGCCAATCCAATCAACCGCTTTTTAATCCGTCTCTATGAGCCGCTGCTGGACAAGGTGCTGGCCTGGCCAAAGAGCACGCTGGCGCTCGCTTTTCTGCTGCTGCTGGCAACACTCTGGCCGTTAAGCCGTTTGGGCAGCGAGTTTATGCCTGCGCTTAACGAGGGAGACTTGCTCTATATGCCTTCGACCTTGCCGGGCGTGTCTGCGCGCGAAGCCACACGGTTGTTACAGCAAACCGACAGGCTAATCAAAAGCGTGCCGGAAGTAGAAAGTGTGTTTGGCAAGGCCGGGCGTGCGGAAAGCGCCACCGATCCTGCGCCGCTGACCATGCTTGAAACCACCATTCGTTTTAAACCCCGCGAACAGTGGCGTCCCGGAATGACCGAAGAAAAACTTGTTGAAGAGCTGGATAAAACCGTCAGCCTGCCGGGGATCGCGAACGTCTGGGTACCGCCCATTCGTAACCGCCTGGATATGCTGGCGACGGGCATTAAAAGCCCGGTGGGCATAAAGGTGAACGGTAATAATATTGCCGATATCGAGCGGGTGGCGCAGCAAATTGAGCAGGTGGTGAAAAGTGTGCCGGGCGTGACATCGGCCCTTGCCGAGCGGCTGGCGGGCGGGCGTTATGTTGATATTGCTATTAATCGCCCGCAGGCCGCGCGTTACGGTGTTTCGGTCAAAGAGCTGCAATCGCTGGTCGCCACGCTGGTGGGCGGGGAAAATATTGGTGAGGTATTACAAGGCCGTGAACGTTACCCCATCAATGTGCGTTACCCGCGCGAACTGCGGGATAATATCGGCGCGTTGCGCGCGCTCCCGGTCGTGACCGCAAACGGGAGCCAGATAGCGCTTGGCGACCTGGCAGAGATAAACATCACGCAAGGCCCGCCGATGCTGAAAAGCGAAAACGCCCGCCTGTCGAACTGGATCTACGTGGATTTACGTGGCCGCGACTTGAAATCCGCCGTTGAAGAGATGCAGCAGCGGGTGGCGCAGCAAGTGCAACTGCCGCAAGGGGTAACGCTTTCCTGGTCCGGGCAATTTGAATACCTGGAACGTGCGACGGCAAAATTAAAGCTGGTATTGCCGGTAACGATAATGATTATCTTTATCTTATTGTTTATTACTTTTAAACGGGTTGCGGATGCCCTGTTAATAATGGGGACATTACCTTTCTCGTTGATTGGCGGCGTCTGGCTCTTGTGGCTGCTGGGTTATAATCTTTCGGTCGCCAGCGCTGTGGGGTTTATTGCCCTGGCGGGGGTCGCGGCAGAGTTCGGCGTTATTATGCTGCTCTATCTCAACCAGGCGTGGGATAAATACAAGCAACCACAAAATAATGAGGGAAATAGCGCATTGATGCGCGCAATTCATGAAGGTGCCGTGCTGCGTGTGCGCCCGAAAGTGATGACGGTGGCGACCATTATGGCCGGGCTGTTGCCTATCATGTGGGGCGGCGGCAGTGGTTCCGAGGTGATGAGCCGTATTGCTGCGCCGATGATTGGGGGGATGGTGACCGCGCCTTTGCTGTCGATGTTTGTGATCCCTGCCGCCTACTTACTATTGCATCGTAAACATTAATCAATATGCGCTTCGGTAACGGAGCGCATCACTTTACATAATTCAGGGCGATGCTTCGCATATCAAATTATTCTCACTGTTTTTTTAAGAATTAATCAGATTTTGTTAAGGAATCATTCAGGTAAAATATTAGATAATATGAACGTATTTATAGAATGGAATAAACGTGGTGTTTTTTAAGAATAAGTGCGTTGCAATTTTTCTGGCTTTATTTAGCCAGTTTTTACCGGTATTTATGCTACAGGCGCAAGAAAAGTCCTGGTTCGATAATTTCACCCATAATGTGAAGCAAACCTGGCAGCAACCGGAACATTATGAGTTATATGTACCTGCCATCACCTGGCATGCGCGCTTTGCCTACGATAAAGATAAAACCGACCGCTACAATGAGCGTCCCTGGGGGGCCGGTTTTGGTCAGGATCGTTGGGATGAAAAGGGCAACTGGCACGGCCTGTTTCTGATGGCTTTTAAAGACTCCTATAACAAGTGGGAACCCATCGGTGGCTATGGCTGGGAGAAGACCTGGCGCCCGCTGAGCGATGATGCGTTTCGTCTGGGCCTGGGCTACACCGCTGGCGTGACCGCGCGGGATAACTGGAAGTACATTCCCATACCGGTTCTGCTGCCGTTGGCGTCCGTTGGCTATGGGCCGGCAACATTCCAGATGACATACATTCCCGGTACATATAACAACGGCAACGTTTATTTCGCGTGGTTACGTTTTCAGTTTTAGCTAAAGTTTGTAGGTTGACGAAGCGTTTATTTATTAACCAGCTGATAAATAGTGGAATAAACCGTCAACCGAAAAAAACTTCGCGACATTTATCACTTTTTAGCGAATAACGACTGGACAAAACCGCTCACAATTGTTGTACTGGTATCCGACACAGCATTTGTGTCGATTTTTCATGTAAAGGTAATTTTGATGTCTAAGATTAAAGGTAACGTTAAGTGGTTTAATGAATCCAAAGGATTCGGTTTCATTACTCCGGAAGATGGCAGCAAAGACGTGTTCGTACACTTCTCTGCGATCCAGAGCAACGGTTTCAAAACTCTGGCTGAAGGTCAGCGTGTAGAGTTTGAAATCACTAACGGTGCCAAAGGCCCTTCTGCTGCTAACGTAATGCCTGTTTAATTCAGCGCGTCAGCAAGAATCCCAAAACCCGCCACGGCGGGTTTTTTTTATCTCCTCAGTTTGCACTGGCCGACGAGAACAGCCAGAAAGCAAGCGCCGTCATGGCAAATGAACCGAACAGGTTTAGCGCCACGTTCAGCAACGCCCAGTTAATGCGCCCTTCCTGCAGCAAAAAGACCACCTCCGCCGAAAATGTTGAAAATGTAGTCAGACCGCCACAAAACCCGGTCGTCAGCAGCACTTTCCATACCGGATCAATATGCGTCATACGGTTAAACCACGCCAGCCCGAGACCAATAATAAACGCGCCCATCAGGTTCGCGGTTAATGTGCCTATCGGGATCAGCTGATGCGTTGGGTTGAGGCGCATACTTAACAACCAGCGCCCCAGACTCCCTGTGCCTCCGCCAATAAAAACGGCTAATGCAAGTTGTAACACGGTGAATTCCTGCTATTTGATTTATTAATGTATTCGAGTTTAACGCCGTCGCTGCTTGATGGCTACGCCTGGCCGGGAGAGAAAGAGATGAATGTTGCTTGTGGACAATTTGCCGTGACACCAGACTGGCAAACCAACGCGCGCACCTGCATAACGTTAATGGCACAAGCCGCACAGCGCCATGCGTCATTACTGGTACTGCCAGAAGCTTTACTGGCACGAGATGATAACGACCCGCAACTGTCGGTGAAGTCTGCTCAGCGGCTCGATGGCGGCTTTATACAGCGCCTTTGCGAAGAGAGCCGCCACAATACCCTGACGACAGTGCTGACGGTACATGTTCCGTCCTCCGATGGCAGGGCGGTGAATACGCTGGTGGTATTGCGTGGCGGAAAAATTATTGCGCAGTATGCCAAGCTGCATCTCTATGATGCGTTTAACATGCGTGAGTCGGCGTATGTGGATGCGGGGGCAAGCGAGCCGCCGCTGATTGAGGTGGAAGGGATGAAGGTCGGGCTGATGACCTGCTACGATCTGCGTTTTCCGGAGCTGGCGCTGTCGCTGGCACTGCGCGGTGCTGAGCTGCTGGTGCTGCCCGCCGCCTGGGTGCGCGGCCCGCTTAAAGAGCAGCACTGGGCGACGCTGCTGTCGGCGCGGGCGCTGGATACCACCTGCTATATTATTGCGGCCGGTGAGTGTGGCAATAAAAACATCGGCCAGAGCCGTGTCATCGACCCGCAGGGTGTCACCCTTGCCGCTGCCGCCGAAGAGCCAGCACTTATTCTGGCAGAGGTGGCACGCGAGCGCGTCATGCAGACACGGGAAAAATTGCCGGTGTTACGCAACCGACGCTTTGCGCCACCCCGGTTGTTGTGATGTTTTTTTCAACAAAGCTTGATTCATCTCGTTACAGATTGCTATTGTGTGCGCGCACGTAATGACCGTTAATCTATTCAGGTTATAATCGTGTCTTAGCAACGCAGCTGTATTATGAAAGAAGGTATCTATGGGTGAGATTAGTATTACCAAACTGCTGGTAGTGGCCGCACTGGTTGTTCTGCTGTTTGGAACCAAAAAATTGCGTACACTCGGCGGTGACCTGGGCGCAGCCATCAAAGGCTTCAAAAAAGCCATGAATAATGATGATGACGCAGGCGCGAAGAAAAACATCGACGGCGAAATCACGGCTGAGAAACTCTCTCACAAAGAGTAACCGCGCTGCGACAGGCGAAAAAAAACCGGCTAAATGCCGGTTTTTTTGTCTGCTTTGTAAGCAGGTATTACTTCACTTCGATACCTTTGGCCTGCAAATCGGCATGGTAAGAAGAGCGAACAAACGGGCCACAGGCCGCGTGGGTAAAGCCCATCGCCAGCGCTTCTTCTTTCATCTCGTCAAATTCGTCCGGGCTGACGTAGCGCTGTACCGGCAGGTGGTGACGGCTTGGCTGCAAGTACTGGCCAAGCGTTAGCATCGTTACGCCGTGGCGGCGCAGATCGCGCATCACTTCAATGATTTCCGCATTCGTTTCACCCAGACCGACCATCAGACCTGATTTGGTTGGGATTTCCGGGTGCGCTTCTTTAAAGCGCTCCAGCAGCTTCAGCGACCAATTATAATCAGCGCCCGGGCGAACCTGGCGGTAAACACGCGGTACGTTTTCCAGGTTGTGGTTAAACACGTCTGGCGGCGTTGCGGTGAGGATATCAAGCGCTCTGTCCATACGGCCACGGAAGTCAGGAACCAGCGTTTCGATTTTAATCGTCGGATTTTTTTCGCGAATAGCCGTAATACAGTCGGCAAAGTGCTGAGCGCCGCCATCGCGCAGGTCGTCGCGGTCCACAGACGTTATCACGACATAACGCAGCGCCATATCAGCGATGGTCTGCGCCAGTTTCTGCGGTTCGTTAGCATCCGGCGCAACCGGGCGCCCGTGCGCCACGTCACAGAACGGGCAGCGGCGCGTGCAGATTGCGCCGAGGATCATAAAGGTCGCCGTGCCGTGATTGAAACACTCTGCGAGGTTAGGGCAGGATGCTTCTTCGCACACTGAGTGCAGCCCGTTCTTGCGCATGGCGGCTTTAATTCCCTGAATACGGGTCGAGTCAGCCGGGAGTTTGATCTTCATCCATTCCGGCTTTCTTAACAGAGCCTCGCGCTCTGTTACCACGTTTTTAACCGGGATAAGAGCCATTTTATCGGCATCGCGGTACTTAACACCGCGTTCCATCACAATGGGTTTACTCATAGCGTGCGTGTTCCAGTTGCGGGTAACGTATCAGGCAATTCAATTCAATGTTGTATCTATCAACTATTTTTGAATCAGACTATGCGCAGTATACCATTACCAGGCGGCAGAAAGCAGCCTGGCAACCGGGCAAATTGTAAAATAGTTGTTGATTTGTGCAAATTGCCCAGGGGAGGAGCGTACAGAGGCCCGGTGCAGGTAAGACTTAAAAAGCGCGATGGATAACGTTAATCACGTTTTCCAGTACGGGGTCGCGCAGGCTTAATTTATTGTAATACAAGCAAATGTCCAGCGTTTCGCTGCTGACAGGGGTAAAATCCACTTCGACCAGCGGCCAGCTGGCGCTGAAGGTTTTGAAAAAACGCGCGGGCACAATCCCCAGCAAATCACTGTTACCAATCAGTGCTGCAATGGTGAACATATTGTAGCTGGTGAAACTGACCTGCCGTTCCGGGAAGATATCCTGCATGCGCTGGCGCAGGCTACTTAAGTTTTGCCCTTCCAGCATCAGCAACGCGTGCTCATACTGCTGTAACACTTCGCTATTAATTGCTCCCTCCAGACAAGGATGGCCTTTGCGGCAAACCAGCATCAGGCGATCGCTATAGAGCACATGATGGCTCAGCGTGCGCGAAGTGGGAATATGGGTATCGATAATTAAGTCGGTCTGAAATTGGCTCAGCTGGCTTTCCACATCATTGACCTGAATATTGCGCATCATTAAATGCGGCGCGCTCTCTTTTATCGCCTGGTAGACCACGGGAACGACCAGCGCGCCCAGCGAAGGGGGCGTCCCGATAGTGATCGTTCGCTGCTTATCATAGCTGCCGGTAAGATCCAGCGCGCCGAGAATAGACTCCAGCCCCTGGCTTATATATTCGTGCAAATGTGAAGCATACGCCGTTGGCGTCACGCCCTGTCCTTTACGAATAAAAAGGGGATCGGGAAATATTGAGCGTAATTTCTGAATTGACTGACTAATAGCAGAAGGCGTGAGATTGAGCACTTTTGCCGCGTTGACAATCCCTTTGTGGACATATACAGCCTCAAAAATCGTCAATAAGTTAAGATCAATATTACGCAGCGTTCGGAAGATTTGCGGCTTATCATCATCAGGACGCCGGGTTATTCGCTTTTCCGGCAGTTTATTATTATCCACGCTAGTGCTCCATAATCATTTGCATTAAGAATGATAGTTGAATTTATTTTATTTAGTGATTGTTAATTTGAGTTAACATCCTGTCTCATACCATCATTACGTAGATTTTTCATCGCGATGCCGGACTATGCACTCAAAAAATGCCTGGACAAAAGCACAATGGCGACGTTCTGAAAAACATCAAAAAAGCTTATTAATCAGAACAAGGCAGGTAGCTTGAAAATAGAGAATATGGCTTCTGTTGTAAAGCGCTAACCGGGCAAATAAATAAGACCCGCACGAAATGCGGGCCACAATACAGAGTATATTAAGCATCCATATATTTATGTGCTGGATTGTTTAGTAGCGCTAAAAATTCCTGGATAAGAATTGTCCGAACGCTGTCAACAGATACGGGGCTGATAAGCTGGCTGACCTGTGTCATTTTCATCCCTGCATAACCGCAGGGGTTGATACGCATAAAGGGCGCAAGATCCATCGCAATGTTTAGCGCCAGGCCATGAAACGAGCACCCTTTACGAATGCGTAAACCCAGCGAGCAGATTTTCTCGCCTGCAACATAGACACCCGGCGCATCTGCACGCGCCTGCGCGGTGATGCCAAGCGTTGCCAGCGTATTGATGACTGAATTTTCCAGCAGAGTCACCAGCTCACGCACACCCACCTTACGCCGTTTAAGGTTAATCAGAACATACATAACCTGCTGACCCGGCCCGTGATAAGTCACCTGGCCGCCGCGATCGCTTTGCACCACGGGAATATCGCCTGGTGCCAGCACATGCTCGGCTTTACCGGCCTGGCCCTGGGTAAAAACAGGGAAATGCTCCACCAGCCAGATTTCATCGGGGGTGGTATCGTCGCGCGTATCGGTAAATTCATGCATTGCCCTGGACACGGGCTCGTAGGGCTGTAAGCCCAGGTTGCGAATGAGGATTGTATCCTGAGACAAAACGGCATCTCCGGGGGAGAAAAGAGTGCGGGGAGTATATCACAGAAACGCTACCTGAATGGCTCAGGTAGCATCTTTAACAATTACAGCACCATACGAACAATTTCGATGTTGCCAAGCTCTTCATACAGCGTTTCAACTTGCTCAATGTGCGTTGCGTTGATGGTAATAGATACCGAATGGTAATTACCTTTGCTGCTCGGTTTTACTTGTGGAGAGTAATCACCGGGCGCATGGCGCTGTACCACTTCCACCACCAGATCAACCAGCTCAGGTTTCGCCAGGCCCATTACTTTGTAAGTAAAAGGGGTAGGGAATTCAAGCAGTTCTTTGAGATTGGTTTTCATTTCAGCTCCGGTGTAAAAAATAACAACTCCTGCCGCGAAGGGCAGGAGTTTTCAGGATAAACAGTATATGGGGGCAGAAATCACACTTTCAAGTGTTCAATTATTAGCCAAACCAGTGATGGAACATCAATTTAATGTAATCAATGATTTTGCCGAAGAAATTACCTTCCTGAATTTCTTCTAATACCACCAGCGGGCGCTGTTCAATCGTTTTGCCGTCCAGCTGGAAGTTGATGGTGCCCACCACCTGATTTTTTTGCAGCGGCGCATGCAGTTCGCTGGTATTCAGCACGTAGCTGGCTTTCAGATCTTTCATGCGACCGCGAGGAATGGTCAGGTAGACGTCTTTATCCACGCCAAGCGATGCGCGATCGCTGTCGCCGAACCATGCCGGTTCAGAGGCAAACTCTTTACCTGCTTTCAGCGGACTAACGGTTTCGAAGAAACGAAAGCCCCAGGTCAGTAATTTTTTGCTTTCGGCCTCACGGCCTTTAAAGGTGCGACCGCCCATCACCGCAGAGATAAGGCGCATCTGACCTTCGGTTGCCGACGCCACCAGGTTGTAACCGGCTTTGTCTGTATGGCCGGTTTTGATACCGTCCACATTCAGGCTGTTGTCCCACAGCAGGCCGTTACGGTTGGTCTGGCGGATACCGTTAAAGGTGAACTCTTTTTCTTTATAGATAGCGTATTCGTTCGGCACGTCGCGGATCAGCGCCTGGCCAATCAGCGCCATATCCCGCGCGGAGCTGTACTGACCGTCAGCATCAAGACCATGCACGGTCTGAAAATGCGTATTCTTCAGGCCGAGCGCGTTAACGTAGCTGTTCATCAGGCCAACAAACGAGTCCTGGCTACCGGCGACATAATCGGCCATCGCTACACAGGCGTCGTTACCGGACTGGAGGTTGATACCGCGAACCAGTTGCGAAACCGGCACCTGCATACCTGGCTTGAGGAACATCAGCGACGAGCCACGGAACACCGGGTTACCGGTTGCCCAGGCGTCAGTACCGATGGTGACCAGATCGCTGTCTTTGAATTTGCCTGCTTTCATTGCCTGGCCGATAACGTAGCTGGTCATCATCTTGGTCAGGCTTGCCGGATCGCGACGTGCGTCGGCATTTTGTTCCGCCAGCACTTTACCGGAGTTGTAATCAATCAGGATATACGACTCCGCATCGATCTGCGGAACGCCTGGGATCATGGTTTTAATGTTCAGGTCATCGGCGTGAGCAGCGCTAAGCGAGGCTGCAGTCAGCGCCGTGGTGAGCGCAAGGCGCTGCACAAAACGAGCGGAGAAAGTGGTCTTCATGGTCGAACAACGACATCCGTGATGGAGTTAAAAAAGTGCTTAACTATAGCAAAAGCTATATCAGCAGGCATCTGACTTTCCGCATGACTTTGTGAATCATACTGACATAAATTGACAAAGCCAGACACCTTACCCGATTACTGCGCGTGAGTGATAAACGATTGCAGCTGCGCCTCATTTTGTAAACGCTGCTGCAACGCGCTGGCCTCAGCTTTGTTACTGAATGGCCCTAACTGAACGCGCCAGACCGCACCGTTTTGCGTCACTCGCCCCGGTACGGAAAACTGCTGCGCAAGGCGCTGCTGGTATTGCTGCGCGCGCGTCTGATCGCTTACCGCGCCAACCTGCACCATATAGCTGCCGCTGGCGGCGGCCGGTGCGTTGCTGGCAGGTGCCGGTGAACCGCTGCCCTGCGTAGAACCCGGCGCGGTAACCGGCGATGCGTAGGTTGCTGGCGCTGCGTTCTGCGCGGCGGGCGTTGCTGCCGGAGCCGCGGCTGGCGCTGGCTGTGCTGGCGTTTCGCTGCTCTCCAGCACGCCGGTGGCAAGCGGTGTCTGCGCACCGAGGAAGCCACCAGCGCTGACCGGCGCGCCGGAGGTATCGTCGCTTTTCAGCGTACCATTACTGATAGGCTGAATGGCTCCCTGCGGCTGAACAGGCGCAGGGGCCGACGATACGCTGCCCATCCCGCCGCTCAAATCCGGGCGAGCTGGCAGCACGTAGGTTTGCTGTGCGACGGTGGTGCAGGCCATACCGGGGCCGGAGAGCGAACCATCCTGCGCAACGATAATCGGATCGATGCGCACTTTGGTGTTATTCGACGTGTTCAGGCGATCGGCGGCGGCGCGTGAAAGGGAGATAACGCGGTCGTTACCGTAGGGGCCGCGATCGTTAATGCGCACGACAATCATGCGGCCATTCGCCAGGTTGGTGATGCGCGCGTAGCTCGGAATGGGCAGCGTTGGATGCGCAGCGCTAAGCTGCATAGGATCGAACGCTTCGCCAGAGGCGGTCAGGTTGCTGCCCGGTTCGGCGTCATAAATTGCCGCAAGACCCGCCTGGCTAAAGCGCGAAGGGTCCTGCACAATTTTGTAGCTTTTGCCATCGCGCTGATAATCCTGATTGGCCGTGGCAACGGGCTGCTCAAAACGCGGCTCCGCTCCACTGATTTCAACGACCGGACCGTTACAGACCGCCGGTTGCGGCGCAACGGTTGTTTGCTGCTGCCCACCCTCGTTTGTGCAGGCCGCCAGTAACCCTGCCGCTATGCAGATCCCAAGCCAACGCATTTGCATTGCGCACCTCTTTATACGCTTTTTGACAACATTTTCCTGTGAGTATGGATCGACATCACGATACCAAACCCGGCCATCAGAACAATCAGGGCAGAGCCCCCGTAACTGACCAGCGGCAACGGTACGCCCACCACCGGCAGGATACCACTTACCATACCAATATTTACGAACACATAAACGAATAAAATCAACATCAAACCACCGGCCATGACCCGGCCAAACGTGGTCTGCGCGTGGGCGGCTATCCACAATCCACGCATGATCAGCAGCACATACAGCGCCAGCAAAATCAGAATTCCCACCAGCCCCAGCTCCTCTGCCAGTACGGCAAAGATAAAGTCCGTATGGCGCTCGGGCAGAAACTCCAGCTGCGACTGCGTACCGTGCAGCCAGCCTTTTCCGCTCAGGCCGCCGGAGCCGATAGCAATTTTCGACTGGATAATATGATAGCCCGCGCCCAGCGGATCGGTTTCCGGATCCAGAAGCATCATCACGCGCTGGCGCTGATAATCATGCATCAGGAAAAACCACAGAATAGGAATGAACGCCGCCAATAACAGCGCCGCGATGCCAATCAGACGCCAGCTCAGGCCGGAAAGAAACAGCACAAATAGCCCGGAAAGCGCGACCAGAATGGAGGTGCCGAGATCGGGCTGCGCGGCGACCAGCAGCGTAGGGACAAAAATCAGCACCAGCGCAATGGCGGTATTTTTCAGCGACGGCGGGCAAACATCACGGTTAATAAAGCGGGCCACCATGAGCGGCACGGCAATTTTCGCAATTTCCGAGGGCTGAAAACGCACCACGCCAAGGTCAAGCCAGCGCTGAGCACCCTTCGAGATGGCGCCAAACGCATCCACGGCAATCAGCAAAATCACGCAAAAGATATAGAGATAGGGCGCCCAGCCTTCATAGATGCGCGGCGGCACCTGGGCCAGCACCACCATCACAATCAGCCCCATGGTTATCTGGCCGATTTTACGCTCGGTCATACCGATGTCCTGGCCGCTGGCGCTCCAGATAACCAGCGCGCTGTAAACCAGCAGCGCGAGGATTATCAGCATCAGGGTTGGGTCGATATGGAGTTTGTCCCAGAACGATTTTTTATTCGGATTATCCGTCATATTAGTGGTCCTCCGCCGCAGCCGTTGCCGGGTTTTCCGCCGGTAGCTCGGTGTTGTTGTCGCCCAGCATAATGTGGTCAAGGATCTGACGCATAATGGTCCCGACGGCCGGACCGGCGCCGCCGTTTTCTAAAATTATCGCAACAGCAACCTGTGGATTGTCATACGGCGCGAATGCGGTCATCAATTTATGGTCGCGCAGGCGCTCAGCAATACGGTGCGCGTTATAGGTTTCGTTCGCCTTCAGACCAAAGACCTGGGCGGTACCGGACTTCGCGGCGACTTTATACGGTGCACTGGCGAAGTATTTGTGGCCGGTACCGTTGGCGCGGTTCGCCACGCCGTACATACCGTCTTTGGCAATTTCCCAGTAACCGGAATGGATGTCGCCAACCGGCGGCTGCGTGGGCTGTTTCCACGGGACTTGCTTGCCATTCTCAGCGGTACTCATCAACAAATGCGGCACTTTGACGACGCCATCGTTAATCAGGATCATCATCGCTTTGTTCATTTGCAGCGGCGTTGCCGTCCAGTAACCCTGACCGATGCCCACCGGGATGGTGTCGCCCTGATACCAGGGTTTCTTAAAGCGTTTGAGCTTCCATTCGCGGGTCGGCATATTACCGGAGCGCTCTTCCGACAGATCAATACCGGTGTACTGGCCGTAGCCAAATTTGCTCATCCATGCGGAAAGCCGGTCGATTCCCATGTCATAGGCGACCTGGTAGAAGAAGGTGTCCGCAGACTCCTCCAGCGATTTGGTCACATTCAGGTGGCCGTGGCCCCATTTTTTCCAGTCGCGATAACGTTTTTCAGAGCCGGGGAGCTGCCACCAGCCGGGATCGAACAGGCTGGTATTGCGCGTGATCACCCCGGCGCTCAGGGCAGAAACCGCGACATAAGGTTTCACGGTAGAGGCGGGCGGGTAAACACCCTGCGTGGCGCGGTTAATCAGCGGCGTATTCGGGTCGTTAAGCAGCGCGGAATAATCTTTGCTGGAAATACCGTCCACAAACAGATTCGGATCGTAGCTCGGCGTAGAAACCAGCGCGAGAATACCGCCGGTGCGCGGATCGGTGACCACGACCGCCGCGCGGCTGCCGGTCAGCAGTGTTTCAATATACTGCTGCAATTTCAGATCCAGCGTCAGATAGATATCATGCCCTGCCTGCGGCGGTTGCTCTTTTAACTGACGAATGACGCGGCCACGGTTGTTGACTTCCACCTCTTCGTAGCCGGTCTGGCCGTGCAGCACATCTTCGTAATAGCGCTCGATGCCGAGCTTGCCGATATCATGCGTGGCGGCGTAGTTGGCGAGTTTGTCCTCTTTATCCAGCCGCTCGACATCTTTGTCGTTAATTTTAGAAACATAACCAATAACGTGGGTCAATGCCGAGCCATAAGGATAGAAGCGGCGTTTATAGCCTTTCACTTCCACGCCGGGAAAGCGGTACTGATTGACGGCAAAACGCGCGACCTGCACTTCGGTGAGGTTCGTTTTCACCGGAATAGAGGTGAAGCGGTGCGAGCGCGAGCGCTCTTTTTTAAAGTTAGCAATATCGTCGTCACTCAGGTCGACCACATCGCGCAGCGCGTCCAGCGTCTGCTGCACGTTATCGACCTTCTCCGGCATCATCTCAACCTGATAAATGGTGCGGTTGAGCGCCAGCGGCGTGCCGTTACGATCGTAGATAATGCCCCGGCTTGGCGGAATCGGCACCAGCTTGATACGGTTCTGGTTGGAGCGGGTCTGATAGTCCGCGTAGCGATTGATTTGCAGATTATAAAGGTTAGCGACAAGCACACCGGTCAGCAGCAAAATCACCGTAAAAGCGACCAGCGCCCGGCGCACAAACAGCGCGGACTCAGCCGTATAGTCGCGAAAAGAATTCTGTAATTTCATCCGCTGCTTAATCTACCCAGGACTCTGTTATTATTCACGATGATAAGGATGGTTCGTCGTAATGCTCCACGCGCGATACAAACTTTCGGCAACCAGCACGCGCACCAGCGGGTGAGGAAGCGTTAGCGCAGAGAGTGACCAACTTTGCTCAGCTGCCGCTTTACAGGCGGGGGATAACCCTTCCGGGCCGCCGATAAGCAGGCTGACATCGCGCCCGTCCTGCTTCCAGCGTTCCAGTTCACTTGCCAGTTGCGGCGTATCCCAGGGCTTGCCAGGGATATCAAGGGTGACGATACGGTTTTTGCCAGCCGCGGCCAGCATCAGTTCACCCTCTTTGTCGAGAATACGTTTAATATCCGCGTTTTTGCCGCGCTTTCCCGCAGGGATCTCTACCAGTTCAAACGGCATATCTTTCGGGAAGCGGCGCAGATACTCACTAAAACCTGTCTGTACCCAGTCCGGCATTTTTGTGCCCACGGCGACCAGTTGCAGCTTCACGCATTAACTCCAGAGCTTTTCCAGTTCGTACAGACGACGGCTCTCTTCCTGCATCACGTGGACCATCACATCGCCCAAATCAACAACGATCCAGTCGGCGGCGTTTTCGCCTTCCACGCCTAACGGCATCATGCCTGCGGCGCGGGATTCCTGAACCACGTGGTCCGCGATGGACATCACATGGCGGTTGGACGTGCCGGTACAGATAATCATACAGTCAGTGATACTGGATTTACCCTGAACGTCGATGGCGACGATATCCTGACCTTTCAGGTCATCAATTTTGTCGATTACAAAATCCTGGAGAGTTTTACCCTGCAAGTGTTCCCCCTGAGAGAGTGAAAAGTAGCGTGTTAACGAACGTCCCGGACAGTATGGTTGCCGGGATACAAGTGCTTCCTGCAGAAAGTGGGCTATCATCCCATCACGGCCGCACGTTTGCATTGCCAATTTTGTAAAACAATTTCTGCGCGCGGAGGATAGCAGTCTGTGAGGGGGTGTCAATCACCGAATCGCCCGGAAATATTATCCTTCGTCAGCGTGCCATATCGCGCGGCTGTTTAACACGCGCAGTGCGGCAAAACCATCCTCAATATCCAGCGCGCTCCAGCAGCCCTGATCCACGCGAAAATGCCACAATGATGCAGCAGACATGTTGAGCAAACGGGCTATCAACATACTGAGCACGCCCTGATGGCTGACCAGCAACACATGCTTGTAATCTCTTATATCGGCAAGCTGGTCAATAACTTGCTCCACTCGGGCGGAAAAAGCCGGAAAACCTTCGCCATTGGTCGGCACGGCGGTTTGCCAGTCGGTGCACCAGGCGGCGTAGCTTTCCGGGTCTTCGCGCGTCAGGTCGCGATGGTGGCGCATTTCCCAGTCGCCAAAAAACATCTCGTTGAGCAATGGGGAGGTGTGCTTTTCAAGCGTGCGCCCTTGCAGCACATAGTCAGCGGTTTGCTGCGCGCGCTCAAGTTCGCTGCACAGCACATAATCAAAGGGGACGTTTTGTAACAAATCGCGCAGGGTCTGCGCCTGGGCGATGCCCTTTGCCGTCAGGGGCGTGGGGGAGTGGCCGCTGTAAAGCCCGTCGACGTTCGCCTGGGTTTGCCCGTGGCGTATCAACCAAAGTCGCATCAGTGTCTCCTGTGTTGCTTTCTGCGCAAAGTTTATCATCGCCGCCGGGTTTACGCGTTTTTTTCGTTTAAGATAACCGTTTTTGCGCGGAGCAAAAGATGACACTGTTACACAGCGCACATGGCGGCAACACGCGTGAAGCCGCCGGGGTTCTCGGTATCGCGCCGGAAAATCTGCTCGATTTTAGTGCCAACATCAATCCGGCCGGTATGCCCGCTACACTTAGACACGCATTGCAAAATAGCTGGCAGCTTGCCGAGCGTTATCCCGATGTGGAGTATGCCAGCCTGTATCAAGCGCTGGCGCAACATCATCAGGTGCCTTCTTCCTGGCTGCTTGCCGGAAACGGTGAAACCGAAGCGATTTTCGCGCTCGTTGCTGCGCTTGCCCCGCGTAAAACCCTGCTGATTACGCCAGGTTTTGCCGAGTATCGCCGGGCGTTAGCGCTTGTCGGAAGCGATATTGTTGAGTTCCGTTTGCGCGAGGAAGATGGCTGGGCGCTTACCGATGCCCTGCTTGATGCGCTGACAGCGGATCTGGATTGCCTGTTTCTGTGCACGCCGAATAATCCTACCGGCCTGTTGCCTGACGAAGCGCTGCTTGAGGCGATTTCCCGGCGTTGTCAGGCGCTGGGCATTACGCTTGTGGTGGATGAAGCCTTTATGGATTTTATTACTGACCAGGCGGGAATGATCCCAACGCTTGCGGGCAATCCGCATCTGTGGGTGCTGCGTTCGCTGACCAAATTTTACGCCATCCCTGGCCTGCGGCTTGGCTACTTGCTCAGTAGCGATGAGGAAAATGTGGCGCGGATGCGCCGCAGGCAAATGCCGTGGTCAATTAACGCTTTTGCTGCGCTGGCGGGTGAAATCATTTTACAGGACCGCGATTATCAGCAGGCCAGTTTGCACTGGCTAGCGCAGGAGCGCCCCTGGCTGCTTGCGGCGCTGCAAGCGGTGCCGGGGTTAACCGTGTGGGAAGGACGGGCGAATTATCTCTTTTTCCGCTGCGATGCGCCGGGCGTAGAACTCCAGCGGGCGCTACTGCAACAGCATATTTTGATCCGTAGCTGTGCAAATTATCCGGGGCTGGATGAGCGCTATTATCGTGTTGCCGTGCGCAACCGGATCGAAAACGAAAGGCTGATTGCCGCGCTGGGCAAGGTGCTTAACGATATAAGCCGCGGGCGTTGATATACTCCAGCACGGCGCGGGGCAGCAGGTCGTCGCAGTTTTCTCCGCGCTCAAGGCGCTCGCGGATAAGCGTGGCGGAGATGTTGAACCACGGGGTTTCTGCGAGGTAAATTTTCCCGCCGGGCAGGGTATGCAGGGCTTCGACGCTGTCGGTAAGGTGCGCGTCGAGCCACTGCTGATGGGCAGCCTGCTCCATGGCGAGCGGGTAACCAGGGCGGCGGCAAACAATCAGGTGGCAGTTGTCGAGAATGGTTTCGTAGTGATGCCACGTAGGGAAGGTGAGCAGGGAGTCCTGGCCGATAATAAACGCCAGCGGGAGCTGCGGGCCTTGTTCTTCGCGCCATTCTTTGAGCGTCTGCGCGGTGTAAGAGGGTGTATCCCGGTGAAGTTCGCGCTCATCAAGGGTGAACAGCGGTTTGTCGGCAATGGCCAGTTCGACCATCTCTTTGCGCTGCTGGCTGTTGGCTTCCGGCTGCGGGCGATGCGGCGGCACATTGTTAGGCATGATGATCACCCGCGACAGGCCAATCAGGTTGGCCAGCGCTTCTACCGGTTTGAGATGCCCGTAATGGACAGGATCGAACGTACCGCCAAACAGTGCCTGTAACTGAGTCATATCAACCATCAATAAATACGTCTGCTAATGCCTTATGACAGAGTAGCAGAGAAAGCCCTTCAAGCTCGGCCCACACCGACTGACCATAATCCTGTTTAACCACCCGCTCTATACGGCTCAGCAAATGCACCGCCTGGCGTAGCTGATCGTGGCTCAGGCGATTAAGCGCCTCGGTGGTGGCCGCGCGGCGATTTTGCCATACACGGTGTTTATCAAACAGCGCGCGCAGCGGCGTATGCGCTGACTGGCGCTTAAGCGTTACCAGCAACAGCAGTTCACGCTGCACGGTACGCAGCAGGATCACCGGCTCACAGGCTTCCAGCCGTAGCTGGCTTAATATATGCAGGGCGCGTTTGCTTTTCCCTGCCAGCAGCGCGTCCACCCAATGGAACGGTGTAAAATGCGCGGCATCGTTCACCGCCTGCTCTACGCGGGGCAGGGTCAGTTTGCCATCCGGCCACAGTAATGCCAGCCGCTCCAGCGCCTGGGCCAGCGCCAGCAGATTGCCTTCATAGCAATAGCACAGCAGCTGGTTGGCCGCCTCATCCAGTTCCAGTTTTAGCTGTTTAGCGCGCGCCGCCACCCAGCGCGGCAGGTTTGCCTGCTCCGGCGTCTGGCAACTGACCTGCACGGCGCTGCTTAGCCGGGTCAACCAGGCCGCGTTTTCCTGCGCTTTGGTCAGCTTATTACCGCGCACAATAAGGATAATGTCCTCATGCAGCAGCGTAACGAGCTTTGCCAGCTGTTCATTCATGGCGGCGTTGGGGCCGTTTTCCGGAAGCTGTAACAGCAGCGTCTGACGACTGGCAAACAGGCTGAGCGCCTGGCAGACGGAAAATATCGCGTCCCAGTCAGTGCTGGCATCAAGGGTGAAGGTGTGGTGTTCAAGGAAATCCTGCGCTGCGGCGGCCTGGCGCACGGCGTCCTGACTTTCCTGCAACAGCAACGGATCGTTGCCAAGCAACAAATAGGCCGCGCGCAGCTCTTCATTAAGCTGCGCGCGGAGTTGTTCCGGATACAACCTGAGCATTATTTACCCGGCAGGCTGGAAAGGGAACTGTCGTTAGTATCAGCGATGACGTCCGGCGCGGCGGTTTTACTGTTTTCCGCAGCCTGCACACTTGGCAGTTTGCGGATCAGCTGATCGGCCGCTCTTTCGTACATCTCCTGAATGATCATCTCCTGCTCGGCGTCTTTCGCCAGCGCCGTTTGCGGGTTATCAAAGAACGAACGGTAAACCTTGGTGCTGATAGGGTAGATATCATGCCCCGGGATCAGTACGCTGGCGTTAACCGTCAGTATCATTTGATACTCCGCCGTGCGGCCATCCTGGAAGATGGACGCCGTATCGCTCACGAAGGAAACCCTGCCCAGACGCAGCGAAGGCACATCCTTACGCAGCGTGCTCTTATCCAGCAATGTGACGCCGTTAAGACGCAGCTGGTTGCGGATTGCACGGCTTAACGGACCATTCGGATCCCCGGAGTCGAAGATCATGGTTTTCATATTGTCCGGTACCTGCGTGGTATTACGCAGATGCCAGCCACACCCGGCGGTAACCAGTACCGCCAGTGATAACAGCAATGTTGCCAGATATCGCACGCTTCCTCCCGCGCTTAGCCAACGACCAGATTGAGCAGTTTACCCGGTACGTAAATCACTTTACGCACGGTAACGCCTTCAAGATATTTTGCTACCAGGTGTTCCTGGCCCGCGCGTTCGCGCACCTGTTCTTCGGTTGCATCAACCGGAACAGTGATTTTACCGCGCACTTTGCCGTTAACCTGCACGACGACAAGCGTGGTGTTCTCAACCATCGCCTGCTCATCCGCCACCGGCCACGGCGCGAGGTCGATATCTCCTTCGCCGCCCAGCTCCCGCCACAGCGTAAAGCTCAGGTGCGGGGTGAACGGGTTAAGCATACGTACCACGGCCATCAGGGCTTCCTGCATCAGCGCCCGATCCTGCTCGTCCGCCTGCGGCGCTTTCGCCAGTTTATTCATCAGCTCCATAATGGCGGCAATGGCGGTGTTGAAGGTCTGGCGGCGGCCAATGTCATCAGACACTTTCGCGATGGTTTTATGCACATCGCGGCGCAGCGCCTGCTGATCTTCGTTGAGCGCACCGACGTTCAGCGCGGCAACCGGGCCTTGCGCGGTATGTTCGTAAACCAGTTTCCAGACGCGTTTGAGGAAGCGGTTCGCGCCTTCCACGCCGGACTCCTGCCACTCAAGCGTCATATCCGCCGGGGACGCAAACATCATAAACAGACGCACGGTGTCCGCGCCGTAACGCTCGACCATCTCCTGCGGGTCGATACCGTTATTTTTCGACTTGGACATTTTGCTCATGCCGGTGTAGACCAGCTCATGGCCCGCCGCGTCTTTCGCTTTCACGATACGGCCTTTTTCATCACGCTCAACAATGGCATCTACCGGAGAGACCCAGTTGCGCTCGCCGTTTTCACCCACATAGTAGAACGCATCGGCCAGTACCATGCCCTGACACAGCAACTGCTTCGCTGGCTCGTCGGAGTTCACCATGCCCGCGTCGCGCATCAGTTTATGGAAGAAGCGGAAATAGAGCAGGTGCATAATGGCGTGTTCAATACCGCCAATATAGATATCCACCGGCAGCCAGTAGTTGGCCGCTTTGGAATCCAGCATGCCTTCACTATACTGCGGGCAGGTGTAGCGCGCGTAATACCAGGAGGACTCCATAAAGGTGTCGAAGGTGTCGGTTTCACGCAGCGCAGGCTGGCCGTTAACGGTGGTTTTTGCCCACTCAGGATCGGCTTTGATAGGGCTGGTGATGCCATCCATCACCACATCTTCCGGCAGAATCACCGGCAGCTGATCTTCAGGCGTCGGGATGACGGTGCCGTCTTCCAGCGTCACCATCGGGATCGGTGCGCCCCAGTAACGCTGACGGGAGACGCCCCAGTCGCGCAGGCGGAAGTTCACTTTACGCTCGCCTACGCCTTTTTCCGCCAGTTTGTCGGCAATAGCGTTAAACGCGGCGGTAAAATCAAGGCCGTCGAACTCGCCAGAATTAAACAGGACGCCTTTTTCGGTCATCGCCTGGGCAGAAAGATCCGGCTCGCTGCCGTCTGCGTTAAGAATAACCGGTTTGATATTCAGCTGGTATTTGCTGGCGAACTCGTAGTCGCGCTGATCGTGCCCCGGAACCGCCATCACCGCGCCGGTGCCGTACTCCATCAGCACAAAGTTTGCCGCCCACACCGGGATAGCTTCTCCGGTCAGCGGATGGATAGCTTTCAGGCCCGTGTCGACGCCTTTTTTCTCCATCGTCGCCATATCGGCTTCGGCCACTTTGGTGTTACGGCATTCCGCGATGAAATCCGCCAGTTCAGGTTTGTTGGCTGCCGCCATCTGCGCCAGCGGATGTCCCGCCGCAACCGCAAGATAAGTGGCGCCCATAAAGGTGTCAGGACGGGTGGTATAAACGGTCAGCTTCTGATCGCTGCCCTGAACATCAAAGGTTATCTCTACCCCTTCAGAACGGCCAATCCAGTTGCGCTGCATGGTTTTAACCGTATCCGGCCAGTGATCGAGCTTATCCAGATCGTTAAGCAGTTCATCCGCATAGGCGGTGATTTTGATAAACCACTGCGGGATCTCTTTGCGCTCGACTTTGGTGTCGCAGCGCCAGCAGCAGCCGTCAATAACCTGCTCGTTCGCCAGCACGGTCTGATCGTTCGGGCACCAGTTCACCGCAGAGGTTTTTTTATAAACCAGCCCTTTTTTATAAAGTTCGGTAAAGAACTTCTGCTCCCAGCGGTAATATTCCGGCGTGCAGGTCGCCAGCTCGCGGCTCCAGTCGTAGCCGAAGCCCAGCATCTTGAGCTGGTTTTTCATATAGGCGATGTTGTCATACGTCCACGGCGCAGGTGCGGTGTTGTTTTTTACCGCGGCCCCTTCTGCCGGCAGACCAAATGCATCCCAGCCAATCGGTTGCAGCACGTTTTTACCGAGCATACGCTGATAGCGGGCAATGACATCGCCAATGGTGTAGTTGCGGACGTGGCCCATGTGTAGTCGGCCAGAAGGATAGGGGAGCATCGACAAGCAATAGTATTTCTCTTTGCTCTCGTCTTCGGTGACTTCGAATGTGCGCTTCTCTTCCCAGTGGCGCTGTACTTTGGATTCTATCTCTTCCGGGCGGTATTGCTCTTGCATGGCAGCCAGTAGTCCTGTTTATGCTACAGCTACAAATGTAGCCTGTTACGGGGGTTTTTCAGATGGCATAGCATAGCCCAAACGCCCGCCTCAAAACAGCCTTTGTGTGAGCGGTAAATGAAACAGGCGCAGCGTCTTGCCGGTAACTTTCGTCCTGTGTTGGTGAATTAACGGCTATTATTAGAGTGGGTTACTGAACCGGGAGGCGAAACGATGAACAAGGTTGCTCATTTTTACCGTGAACTGGTTGCCACGTTGACCGAACGCTTGCGCAACGGTGAACGCGATATTGACGCATTAGTTGAACAGGCGCGCGAGCGCGTCTCGCAGACCGGTGAGTTAACTCGCACGGAAATTGATGAATTGATGCGGGCTATTCGTCGCGATCTCGAAGAGTTCGCGCGCAGTTACAACGAAAGCCAGGAAGAGGTCACCGACAGCGTCTTTTTCCGCGTGATCAAAGAGAGTATCTGGCAAGAGCTGGCGGATATTACCGATAAAACGCAGCTGGAGTGGCGCGAGGTTTTTCAGGATCTTAACCATCATGGCGTGTACCACAGCGGCGAAGTGGTCGGGCTTGGGAATCTGGTGTGTGAGAAGTGCCATTTCCATCTGGCCATTTACACGCCGGATGTGCTGCCGCGCTGCCCAAAATGCGGCCACGATCAGTTCCAGCGTCGGCCTTTTGAGCCGTAAGTGGCAAAGCGCCTGCCCGTGATTGGGGCAGGCGCCTGGCTTTTAATGCAGGATTTTGGCGAGGAAATCCTTCGCACGTTCTGATTTCGGATTATCGAAAAACGCCTCTTTTTCCGAGTCCTCAACGATTTTGCCTTCATCCATAAAGATGACGCGGTTCGCCACTTTGCGGGCAAAGCCCATCTCGTGGGTCACCACCATCATGGTCATGCCTTCGTTTGCCAGCTCAACCATGACATCCAGCACTTCGTTGATCATTTCAGGATCAAGCGCGGAGGTGGGTTCGTCAAACAGCATCGCTACCGGGTCCATGCACAGGGCGCGGGCAATCGCCACACGCTGCTGCTGGCCGCCGGAAAGCTGGGCCGGAAACTTATTCGCATGGGCAGACAGACCGACGCGTTCCAGCAACTTCAACCCTTTTTCCCGCGCTGCCGCCTTGTCGCGCTTCAGCACTTTTACCTGCGCCAGCGTCAGGTTTTCGATTATCGACAGATGCGGAAACAGCTCAAAGTGCTGAAACACCATGCCAACGTGCGAGCGCAGCTCTGCCAGGTTCGTTTTCTTATCGTTCACTTTGGTGCCATTGACGACTATTTCGCCTTTTTGCACCGGTTCCAGGCCGTTTACCGTTTTGATAAGCGTGGATTTGCCGGAGCCGGACGGGCCGCAGACCACCACCACTTCGCCTTTTTTCACTTCCGTGGAGCAGTCGGTGAGCACCTGAAAGTGGCCATACCATTTAGAAACATTTTTCAGGGAAATCATTACACGGTCCTTTTCTTCAGCCAGCTGACCAACAGCGAAGCGCTGAGACTGATAACAAAATATACGGCGCCGGCAAACAGGATCATTTCGACCTGGGTGCCATCACGCTCACCAATAGTTGAAGCGGTACGGAAGAAATCCGCCAGGCTCAGGACATACACCAAAGAGGTGTCCTGGAACAGCACAATCCCCTGCGTTAACAGCAGCGGCACCATCGCCCGGAACGCCTGCGGCAAAATAATCAGCTTCATGGATTGCCAGTGCGTCATGCCGAGCGCCAGCGCTGCGCTGGACTGGCCACGGGAAATACTCTGTATCCCGGCGCGAATAATCTCTGAATAGTAAGCCGCTTCGAACATCGAAAAGGCGACCATCGCGGAAATCAGGCGGATATCCGTTTGCGGCGACAGCCCCAGTACGTTTTGTAAAAAGCCGGGGACAATCAGGTAAAACCACAACAGCACCATCACCAGCGGTATTGAGCGGAAAACGTTGACGTAAGCTTTTGCAAACCAGGCCAGCGGCGCAAAGCTCGACAGGCGCATCACCGCAAGCAGCGTGCCCCAGACAATCCCGACAATTATTGCGATAACGGTGATTTTTAGCGTAATCAGTAGCCCGGCGCCTAAATAGGGCAGGGAGGGGACGATTGAACTCCAGTCAAATTCATACATGGTTATTTGCCTCCCATATTGCCCGGCAGGCGAATTTTGCGTTCTACCAGGTTCATCACCAGCATAATGAAGGCGTTAATCAGCACATACGCGATGGTGATTGCCGTAAAGGATTCCCATGCATGGGCGGAATAATCGAGCAGCTTGCCCGCCTGCGCGGCCATATCCACCAGACCAATGGTGGAGGCGATGGCGGAGTTTTTCACCAGGTTCATCATTTCCGACGTCATCGGCGGCACGATAACGCGGTAGGCGTTGGGTAACAGCACATAGCGGTAGGCTTGCGGCAGCGTTAGCCCCATCGCCAACGCGGCATTCTTTTGCCCACGCGGCAGCGACTGAATGGCAGCACGCACCTGTTCGCACACGCGCGCGGCGGTAAACAGCCCCAGGCAAATCATTGACGAGAGGAAGAACTGAATATTCGGGTCCAGCTCTGCTTTAAACCACATGCCAATATCTTCAGGCAGCAGTTCCGGGACCACCAGATACCAGGTGAAGAACTGCACAATCAGCGGAACATTACGGAACAGTTCCACGTATAACGTACCGATGCCGGAAAGGAATCGATTGGGAACAGTACGCAGGATGCCAAACAGCGAGCCAACCAGAAAAGCGATTATCCAGGCGGTAATCGACAGCGCGATAGTGACCTGAAATCCGCTCCATAGCCAGCCAAGATAGGTGGTGTTGCCGAACGGGGCCTCTTGCAGGAATATTCCCCAGTTCCAGTCTATGGACATAAATCTACTCCGGAAAAAAAAGGGTAGCAGCGCTACCCTCGAAGATTGTTAGAAGAGCGAGTTTCACGCAGAGTGGGGAACGACCACTCAACGTATAGTCTGTCCGTGCTGCTTCGACAATCGAGAGGGCAGGTAAACCCGCCCCTAATGGTTTTAATTAGTTCAGAGCTTTATCATTGGGTTCTTTGAACAGCGTTTTCATATCGTCAGAGAGATCAAAGCTAAGGTTCATATTTTTCGGTGGAATAGGGTTTTTAAACCATTTATCAAATGATTTTTCCGCCTCGCCGGAGGACTGCACCTGAACAATGGTGTCATCCATCAGCTTTTTGAACTCCGGATCGTTTTTACGCAGCATACAACCGTAGGCTTCTTTCGACTGCGGCGTACCGACGATGTCCCAGTTGTCCGGTTTCTTCGCTTTTGCACGTTCACCGGCCAGCAGCGCATCATCCATCATAAAGGCCACGGCGCGGCCGCTTTCCAGCGTACGGAACGAGTCGCCATGATCTTTGGCGCTGATAATACGCATATCCATTTTCTTCTCGTCGTTGAGCTTATTAAGCAGAATTTCAGAGGTGGTACCGGAGGTGACAACGACCGCTTTGCCTTTCAGGTCAGCGAAATCTTTAATCGGGCCGCCTTTTTTCGTCAGCAAGCGCGTACCAACTACAAAGATAGTGTTGGAGAAGGCCGCTTGTTTCTGGCGCTCAACGTTATTGGTGGTGGAACCACACTCAAAATCGAAGGTGCCGTTTTGCAGCAGTGGAATACGGTTTTGCGAGGTGATGGGAATCAGCTTCACGGCCAGGTCAGGCTTGTTGAGCTTTTTCTTCACCGCTTCAACGATGGCGTTGGAGTAGTCCTGAGAGTAACCCACCACTTTTTGCGTGTTGTCGTAATAGGAGAACGGTACGGAAGATTCACGGTGGCCCACGACGATCACGCCATTTTTGGCAATTTTATCCAGCGTAGATTGTTGCGCTCCAGCGTCAGCAGGCTTTGCATCTTCTGCATGAACCAGCCCGGCTGACATACCCATCACCAGCATCGCGGCGGCGAGTTTTCGTAATTGCATATCCTGACTCCTCTATCGTCTGCGTCGAAGACGCTCAGATACATGTGATGTTTTTATGGTTGCTACTTTTGCGTGCAGTGTTGTGTATGTTTGTTAACATTTAGTCTGGCTTAATGTAAAGATTTTGCTGCGGTATTGTTTATTTTTGCGAGGCGCGCCGCACCGTTTTAAGGCAAAAATCTTTCAATGCACCAGGCTGGTGCGCTTAATGTCCCCTGCCGGTGCGACCGGGTTGCACTTAAGCGACTTCCATAGCTACAGGTTATTTAGTGCAAACCGCATGCCAGAATCAGGCGAAAAAGGAAAATTAAGCGGCAAAAAAAAGCCCCGTACAGACGGGGCGAAGAGAAGCGTCGTGTTAGCGGCGGCGCTGGCGCAGGCTCATCAGCAGCGCGGCGAAACCCATTAGCGCGGTGAGAACCCAGACCGGCCAGTTACCCATGCGGGCATAGGGAGTCAGCCCGCTGGTCGGCGTAACCTTGGTTGTCAGCACCTCGCGGGTAAACTGCGGCAGAATCGCCTGAACCTCGCCCTGCGGGCCTATCACCGCCGTGATGCCGTTATTGGTGCTACGCAATAATGGTCGCGCCAGCTCCAGCGCGCGCATCCGCGCCATCTGGAAATGTTGCCACGGGCCAATGGACTTCCCAAACCAGGCATCGTTCGAGATGGTCAGCAGAAAATCCGTGTCCGGGCGGAAATTATCCCGTACCTGCTCGCCAAGAATGATTTCGTAGCAAATCGCAGCCGTCAGTTTCAGGTTATGCGCCAGCAACTGCGGCTGCACGTACGGGCCACGGCTGAACGATGACATCGGCAGGTCAAAAAACGGTGCCAGCGGGCGCAGAATCGACTCCAGCGGTACAAACTCGCCAAACGGAACCAGGTGATTTTTGTTGTAACGGTTGTGCGACGCATAGCTGTACGGGTTATCTTTCCCCAGCGTAATGATGCTGTTGTAGGTATCGTAGCGGTTCTGCTTATTCAGCCGCGCATCAACGATACCGGTAATCAGCGTGCTGTTATGCTCGCGCAACAGGCCATCAAGCGAGCGTAAAAAACGCTGCTGATTGATTTCGAGGTCAGGAATAGCGGATTCCGGCCAGATAATCAGCTGCGATTTCCCAAGCTCCGGCTGCGTGCCATTGAGGTAAATATCCAGCGTGTTGCGAAGCTGGCCTTCGTCCCACTTTAGCGATTGCGGGATATTGCCCTGCACCAGCGACACCTGGGTTGCGCGCTCCGGCAGCAATTGATACCACTGGATATAACGCAGCGGGAAAGGCAGGGCAAACAGCACCACCGCCGCGACCAGAGGCCGCCAGTTGCGCGTCATCAGCGCCAGCACCAGCAGGCCGCTCACCGACATCAATAAAAAATTGATCGCTTCGACGCCCAGCACGGGCGCCAGACCTCGCAGCGGGCCGTCAATCTGGCTGTAGCCAAATTGCAGCCACGGGAAGCCGGTCAGCACCCAGCCGCGCAAAAACTCGCTGATTTGCCACACTACGGGAGCCGCAACGGCAACGCGCAGCCAGTGGGTTTTTGGCCACAGGCGCGAGAGCACCCCGGCAAAAAGCCCGGTATAGAGCGACAGATAAGCAGCAAGCAGCACCACGAGGAACACGTTGACCGGGCCTGGCATCCCGCCAAACTGCGCGATGCTGACGTAAACCCAGTTGATACCGCTGCCAAAAAGCCCCAGCCCCCAGAAGTAACCAATCCAGGCGGCCTGCAACGGGCGGCGGTTGAGCGTAAGCCCTTGCAGACCCATCAGCGAGAGAAGGGCGGCGGGCCAGATGTCATAAGGAGAAAAAGCCAGCGTTCCGCTGGCTCCGAACAGTAACGCCAGCAGCAGACGCACGCGCTGGCGCTCAAACAGTGGGGCAAATGCCATTTACATTACTCATCCAGTTTGGGTTGCGCAGAATCATCCGGCATTCTGACATGGACCTGAATAATACGTCGACTATCGGCCATTGCGACCTTGAATTGATAACCATCAATTTCAATGGTTTCGCCACGCGCCGGAAGATGACCGAACGCTTGCATTACCAGTCCACCGATGGTGTCCACTTCTTCATCGCTGAAATGGGTACCGAAGGTTTCGTTGAAATCTTCAATGGATGCCAGCGCACGTACGGTCCAGGTGTGGCGGCTCAACTGGCGGAAATCGATATCTTCTTCTTCGTCGTATTCGTCTTCGATTTCACCGACGATAAGTTCAAGAATATCTTCGATAGTGACCAGGCCTGAGACCCCACCAAACTCATCAATAACGATAGCCATATGGTAGCGCTGGGAACGGAACTCTTTAAGCATGCGGTCCACACGCTTGCTTTCCGGTACCACCACCGCCGGGCGTAACACTTTTTCCATGCTAAAAGCGTCGGCATCGCTGCGCATAAACGGCAGCAAATCCTTCGCCATCAAGATCCCTTCGATATGATCTTTGTCTTCGCTGATGACCGGAAAGCGCGAGTGGGCGGACTCGATAATGACATCGAGACATTCATCCAGCGTCTGGTTGCGTTTCAGGGTAATCATTTGCGAGCGGGGGATCATGATGTCGCGAACGCGTTGGTCCGCAATATCCATCACCCCTTCGAGCATGTCGCGCGTATCCTCGTCGATAAGCTCGTTCTGCCCGGAGTCGCGGATCAGCGCCAGTAAATCGTCACGGTTTTTCGGTTCGCCGTGAAAAATCTGGCTCAGTAAAAGGGAGAAAAATCCCTTCTTGCTGTTGGTGTTGTCACTACTGTGTGAGTTGTCGTCGCTCATGGCGTCGTGTGGGTTCTCATGTTGGTTAAACTTCTGCCGCCGCGCGTAAACTCAGCGCCAGGCGGCCTTTTTTGCGCCAGTACGGCTGCGCGGTTACTGCTCTTTCTCGGAAATGTACGGGTCCTCATAGCCCAGAGCAAGCATTATCTCTGTCTCGATACCTTCCATTTCTTCGGCTTCATCGTCTGCAATATGATCGTAACCCAGCAGGTGTAAGCTGCCGTGCACCACCATATGCGCCCAGTGCGCTTCCAGCGGTTTGCCTTGCTCGCGGGCTTCTTGTTCCACCACCTGACGGCAGATAATCAAATCGCCAAGCAGCGGTAATTCGATGCCCGGCGGTGCTTCAAACGGGAAAGAGAGCACGTTGGTCGGCTTATCTTTCCCGCGGTAGGTCAGGTTCAGCTCATGGCTTTCGGCGCTGTCCACCACGCGAATGGTCACTTCCGCTTCTTCCTGAAAGGGTATCACGGCGGCGTCCAGCCATTTCTGAAATTGCGCTTCTTCCGGCAGGCCGCTGTTATCTTCACACGCCAGCTGTAAATCAAGGGTAGCCTGACTCATTTTTGCTCCTGCTGCTCGGCTTCGCGCTTACGTTCTGCGGCCAGCTCTGCTTTGCGTTTCTGCTCGGCTTCTTCCCAGGCTTCATACGCGTTAACGATACGGGCAACGACCGGATGGCGCACCACGTCTTCACTGTGGAAAAAGTTGAAACTGATTTCGTCCACATTCGCCAGCACTTCAATCGCATGGCGCAAGCCGGACTTGGTATTGCGCGGCAGGTCAATCTGCGTCACGTCGCCGGTGATAACCGCTTTAGAGTTAAAACCGATGCGCGTCAGGAACATTTTCATCTGTTCGATGGTCGTGTTCTGGCTCTCATCAAGGATGATAAAGGCGTCGTTCAGCGTCCGGCCACGCATATACGCCAGCGGCGCAACTTCAATAACATTACGCTCTATCAGCTTTTCCACGCGCTCGAAACCCAGCATTTCGAACAGCGCGTCATACAGCGGGCGCAGGTAAGGATCGACCTTCTGGCTCAGATCGCCGGGCAGAAAGCCGAGCTTTTCACCGGCCTCAACCGCAGGGCGAGTCAGCAGAATGCGGCGGATCTCCTGGCGCTCAAGCGCATCGACGGCGGCAGCCACCGCGAGGTACGTTTTACCGGTCCCTGCCGGGCCAACGCCAAAGGTAATATCATGGTCAAGGATGTTGGCGATGTACTGCGCCTGGTTTGGCGTGCGGGGTTTAATCACGCCGCGCTTGGTCTTGATATTGACCGCTTTGCCATACTCCGGCACGCTCTCGGCGCTCTGTTCCAGCACCCTGGCTTCTTTGATAGCCAGGTGGATTTGTTCCGGCTCAATATCCTGCGTCTGCCCGCGCATCGGCGCGGTATCCACATAGAGATCGCGTAAAATATCCGCAGCGGCGCTGACGCAAATCTCGCGCCCGGTGAGTTTGAAATGATTATCGCGACGGTTGATTTCGATGCCCAGTCGCCGCTCCAGTTGTTTGATGTTGTCATCAAACGGGCCGCACAGACTTAGCAGACGTGCATTGTCTGCGGGTTCAAGTGTGATTTCACGAGTGTCTATGTTCAAGCTGTTCCTCTTTTGGATGTATCGCCGCTGGCGCCTATAAAGGAATTATTCACGGCGTAAGGGAATGGCGCAACTCCATGAGTGCATATTGGGATAGCTGAAGGGAAAAGCAAGGCCTGCCAGATTGGCAGGCCGTTGATATTAAGGCTGATACAGACCGACGCCGATTTCGTTTTCTTTACGGGTACGGGCGATAACCGATGCCGGAGACTCGACCACACGCAGGCCCATCTCCTCTTCGGTGCGCACCACCACGCCGCGCAGGGAGTTGGGATAGACGTCGACAATTTCCACATCAACGAATTTACCAATCATGTCCGGCGTGCCTTCGAAGTTCACCACGCGGTTATTCTCCGTGCGACCGGACAGCTCCATAATGCTCTTGCGTGAGGTGCCTTCCACCAGGATGCGCTGGGTCGTGCCGAGCATCCGACGGCTCCAGGCCATCGCCTGCTGGTTAATACGCTCCTGCAGAATATAAAGACGCTGCTTTTTCTCCTCTTCCGGCACATCGTCCACCATATCGGCGGCAGGCGTGCCGGGGCGCGCGGAGAAAATAAAGCTGTAGCTCATGTCAAAATTCACATCAGCAATCAGCTTCATGGTTTTTTCGAAATCGTCCGTGGTTTCGCCAGGGAAGCCAACAATAAAGTCGGAGCTTATCTGAATGTCCGGACGCGCCGCGCGCAGTTTACGGATGATGGCTTTATATTCCAGCGCCGTGTGGGTGCGGCTCATCAGGTTCAGGATGCGGTCGGAACCGCTCTGTACCGGCAGATGCAGGAAGCTCACCAGCTCCGGCGTGTCGCGATAGACCTCAATGATGTCATCGGTAAACTCGATAGGATGGCTGGTGGTAAAGCGGATACGGTCAATACCGTCAATGGCGGCGACCAGACGCAACAATTCGGCAAAGGTGCCGGAGCTGCCATCGAAGTTTTCACCACGCCAGGCATTCACGTTCTGGCCAAGCAGGTTCACTTCACGCACGCCCTGGGCGGCCAGTTGGGCGATTTCAAACAGGATATCGTCGCACGGGCGGCTGACCTCTTCGCCACGGGTGTAAGGCACCACGCAGTAAGTGCAGTATTTGTTACAGCCTTCCATTATCGATACAAAAGCGGTCGGCCCTTCGGCGCGCGGCTCCGGCAGACGGTCGAATTTCTCGATTTCCGGGAAACTGATGTCGACGACCGGGCTGCGATCGCCGCGCACGGAGTTGATCATTTCCGGCAAGCGATGCAGGGTTTGCGGCCCGAAAATAATATCAACGTAGTGCGCGCGCTGGCGGATATGATCGCCTTCCTGCGAGGCAACGCAGCCCCCGACGCCGATGATCAGGTCGGGATTTTTCTCTTTGAGCAGCCGCCAGCGGCCCAACTGGTGGAATACTTTTTCCTGTGCTTTCTCACGGATTGAGCAGGTATTAAGCAGCAGCACATCCGCTTCTTCTGCCACGTCGGTCAGTTGGTAGCCGTGTGTGGCATCCAGCAGATCGGCCATCTTCGATGAATCGTATTCGTTCATCTGACAGCCCCAGGTTTTAATGTGGAGTTTTTTCGTCATCGACTTGCTCTTGCTTAAGTTCGTATACCCTGAGTATGACGGGTATAAGCCAGGATTGCAGGCCGCGTATTGTAATGCTTTGGTCGCGTGCTGACCAGTATGACGGTTGTCAGAAAAAAGGAGAGAAAATCCGGTAAACTTAAAGGATTCTCGTTTAAGGATATTAGCCATGATAAATCAATCTACTGAAGTCGCGATCGTCGGCGGCGGTATGGTCGGCGGGGCGCTGGCGTTGGGGCTGGCGCAGCATGGTTTTACGGTCACGGTTATTGAGCAGCACGCGCCTGGCGAGTTTGACGCCGCAGCCCAGCCGGACACACGTATTTCAGCGCTCAGCGCAGCCTCTGTTGAGCTACTGCGGGGCCTGGGCGTGTGGGAGAGCATTCTGGCGATGCGTTGCCACCCGTACCGGCAGCTGGAAACCTGGGAGTGGGAGAGCGCGCATGTGGTGTTTGACGCCCGCGAGCTGAAATTACCGCTGCTGGGGTATATGGTGGAGAATAACGTTCTGCAACGGGCGTTGTGGGAGGCGTTAGCGGCGCATCCGCAGGTGACGCTACGAACGCCGGCCACGTTGAGCGCTTTGCGAGCACACCATGATTATCACGAATTAACCTTCGACGATGGCAGCACATTGATGGCGAAACTGGTAGTGGGCGCAGACGGCGCAAACTCCTGGGTGCGCCAGGCGTCGGGTATTGGCATTCATGCCTGGCAGTATCAGCAATCCTGCCTGCTCATTACCGTGGAGTGCGAAAACGAAGCCGGAGACAGCACCTGGCAGCAGTTCACACCCAACGGGCCGCACGCCTTTTTGCCGCTTTTTGGCAACTGGGCGTCGCTGGTGTGGTACGACACGCCGGCACGCATTCGCCAGCTTCAGTCGCTTTCTATGGCGCAGCTTGCCGATGAGATAGCCCTGCATTTCCCGGCGCGTCTTGGGCGCGTGAAGCCGGTCGCGGCGGCGTCTTTCCCGCTGGCTCGCCGCCATGCGTTGCAGTATGTGCGCCCAGGCCTTGCGCTGGTTGGGGACGCGGCGCACACCATTCACCCGCTGGCCGGGCAGGGGGTAAATCTCGGCTACCGTGATGTCGATGCTTTACTCGATGTGCTGACCCGGGCGCGCAGTCATGGCGAAGCCTGGGCCAGCCAGCCGGTTCTGAAGCGCTACCAGATGCGGCGGATGGCGGATAATTTTATTATGCAAAGCGGAATGGACCTGTTCTATGCCGGGTTTAGCAACAATCTCGGCCCCGTTCGTCTGCTGCGCAATATTGGACTGATGGCGGCGGATCGCGCAGGCGTACTGAAGCGCCAGGCGCTGAAATATGCCTTAGGGCTGTAAAGGGTTTGCGGGCGCAGGCATAAGCGGTGCCCGCAGTTTTATCGTTACGCGAAGCAAAAACCAAAAAAGCCCGCCTAAGCGAGCTTTTTTGGTTTGAGTGGCTGGGGTACGAGGATTCGAACCTCGGAATGGTGGAATCAGAATCCACTGCCTTACCGCTTGGCGATACCCCAATAGACAGTTTGCCTGGCAAACGTCTTTGAAGATGGCTGGGGTACGAGGATTCGAACCTCGGGATGGTGGAATCAGAATCCACTGCCTTACCGCTTGGCGATACCCCAACAACTCTTTTTTAGGTTTAGCGCATTTTTAACAATGCGACACCTGGAATATGGTGGCTACGACGGGAATCGAACCTGTGACCCCAGCATTATGAGTGCTGTGCTCTAACCAGCTGAGCTACGTAGCCAGATTGTACTGCTTTACCAGTCATCGACTGGCTGGGGTACCTGGATTCGAACCAGGGAATGCCGGTATCAAAAACCGGTGCCTTACCGCTTGGCGATACCCCAACGACTAACGCGTTAAACGCAGGAGTCGAAGAAGAGATGGCTGGGGTACCTGGATTCGAACCAGGGAATGCCGGTATCAAAAACCGGTGCCTTACCGCTTGGCGATACCCCATCCGTGCAACACCTTCCGGGAATGGTGCGGGAGGCGAGACTTGAACTCGCACACCTTGCGGCGCCAGAACCTAAATCTGGTGCGTCTACCAATTTCGCCACTCCCGCAAAAAAGATGGTGGCTACGACGGGAATCGAACCTGTGACCCCAGCATTATGAGTGCTGTGCTCTAACCAGCTGAGCTACGTAGCCATCTTTTTTTCGCGTTACCTTATCGGCGTTGCGGGGCGCATTATGCGTATTGGACCTTACACCGTCAACACCTTTTTCATCGAAAATCGACGTAATGCGACTGTTTGGTTAGGTTGCGAACAGCATGGCGCAATAATCAACAATTATCTTTTTTATCTGTTAAATCAGCAACACAAAAAAATAAGGGCTCCGCAGAGCCCTCAGGAAACAACGTAACTTATTAATATGCGGACTGATGAATACCCACTGCACGACCAGAGGGATCGTTCATTGTTTTGAATGCTTCATCCCATTCGAACGCTTTTGCCGACGAGCAGGCGACAGAAGGGCCGCCCGGTACGCACTCCGCAGCGCTGCTCAGCGGGAACAATTCTTCAAAGATTTCGCGGTACAGGTACGCTTCTTTCGATGCAGGCGTATTGTACGGGAAACGGTAGCTGGCGGTTTCGAGCTGCTGATCCGTAACCTGCTGCGCCGCCACCTCTTTTAGCGTATCGATCCAGCTGTAGCCGACGCCATCGGAGAACTGCTCTTTCTGACGCCACGCGACGCTTGCCGGCAGATAGGATTCAAAACATTCACGAAGGATATGTTTTTCCATTTTGCCGTTACCGCACATTTTGTCCTGCGGGTTAATACGCATCGCCACGTCGAGGAATTTTTTGTCGAGGAAGGGAACACGTGCTTCAACGCCCCAGGCCGACATCGCTTTGTTTGCCCGCGCGCAGTCAAACATATGCAGCGCCTGCAACTTACGCACGGTTTCTTCGTGCAGCTCTTTCGCATCCGGCGCTTTATGGAAATAGAGATAGCCGCCGAACACCTCATCGGAACCTTCGCCGGACAGCACCATTTTGATGCCCATCGCTTTGATTTTACGCGACATCAGATACATCGGCGTCGAGGCGCGGATGGTGGTCACGTCGTACGTTTCGATGTGATAAATCACATCGCGGATGGCATCCAGACCTTCCTGCACGGTGAAGTGAATTTCATGGTGTACGGTGCCGAGATGGTTTGCCACTTCCTGCGCGGCTTTTAAATCCGGCGCGCCTTTCAGACCAACGGCAAACGAGTGCAGTTGCGGCCACCAGGCTTCAGAGCGCTCCTCGTCTTCCACTCGGCGAGCGGCGAATTTTTTGGTGATGGCGGAAATGACGGACGAATCCAGGCCGCCGGAGAGCAGCACGCCATACGGGACATCGGTCATCAGATGGCTTTTGACCGCATCTTCCAGCGCCTGGCGCAGTTCAGCTTTATCGGTCACGTTATCTTTCACCGCGTCGTAATCAAACCAGTCACGCTGATAATAAGGGCGGATTTCGCCGTCCTGGCTCCACAGATAGCTGCCCGCCGGGAACTCTTTGATGGTGCGGCAAACCGGCACCAGCGCTTTCATTTCAGAGGCGATATAGAAGTTTCCATGCTCATCATGGCCCATATACAGCGGGATGATACCTAAGTGATCGCGGCCAATCAGGTACGCATCTTTTTCACTGTCGTAGAGCGCAAACGCGAACATGCCCTGTAAATCATCCAGAAACTCCGGGCCTTTTTCCTGATACAGCGCGAGGATCACTTCGCAGTCAGAGCCGGTCTGGAACTGATAACGGTCGCCGTACTCTGCGCGCAGCGCCATGTGGTTATAGATTTCACCGTTAACGGCCAGCGCGTGGGTTTTCTTCTCGTTATAGAGCGGCTGGGCGCCTGCGTTCACGTCAACGATAGAGAGACGCTCATGGGCAAGAATTGCGTTATCACTGGCGTAAACGCCGGACCAGTCCGGGCCGCGGTGGCGCATCAGGCGGGATAATTCCAGCGCTTTTTTACGTAATTCTGCTGCGTCGGTTTTGATATCCAGTACGCCAAAAATTGAACACATAGACTTCTCCGTTAACCTTGAGGGCATTGCTGTGGTGTTGTGCTTGTACTCAACATGCCGCAAAAAGCCGGGGCGGCGCAAGGGTTTTACCGACGGAAAAGTAAAAAGTGCAACCGCCATTGTGCAATGATGAAAAAAGTATACCTCTGGCGTTGAAAAATTAACGGATCGGCAAAAAAGAACGTCTTTTATTGAATGGTAAATTCTGATGGGCGCGGGAAATAAAAAACCACGTCCGGGGACGTGGTTGCAGATCAGATAATGTCAATTTCGGCAACGGAGGGGTAAATCCAGGATGGGCGGAACGGCATGCTGTCTACATCGTCGAGGCTTGATACGCCGGAAAGCACAAGGATCGTCTCAAGCCCGGCCTGAAAACCGGCGAGGATATCGGTGCGCAGGTTATCGCCGACGATGACCGTTTGCTCGGAGTGCGCCTGCATGGTGTTGAGCGCGGCGCGAATAATCCACGGGCTGGGTTTGCCGACATAAAAAGGCTTGCGGCCGGAAATCTTTTCAATACCGGCGCAGAGTGCGCCGCAGGCCGGGTAAAAACCGCGCCCGTGGGTATCAGGATTCGTGGCAATAAAACGCGCGCCGTTGGCAACAAAAAACGCGGCTTTATGCATCATCTCCCAGTTATAGGAGCGCGTTTCACCGACGATCACAAAGTCAGGATTGATATCGGTAATAGTAAAGCCAGCTTTATAAAGCTCATGAATAAGCGCACCTTCGCCGACCACGTAGGCTTTTTTCCCTTCCTGACGCTTAAGAAAATCCGCCGTGGCCATCGCAGAGGTATAAAAGACGCTGGCCGGGACATCAATGCCCGCCGAGGCGAAGCGGTTCGCCAGATCCTGCCCCGTTTGTGAGGGATAGTTGGTCAGCAGCACCAGCGGCATGTCTTTTTCCAGCAGGCGAGTGATAAATGCTGCCGCGCCGGGAACCGCAACGTTATCGTGCATTAGCACGCCATCAATATCGCAAATTACATTCTCAATGGTCATGAACTGTCCGCATCAAAAAATAAGGAGGTCACTATAAACGCTGTTAGCTCTCAAGCAAACGTTGCAGCAGCACGCCGTTGAGCATGGCGCGTTTAACCAGCGCAAACGCGCCGATTGCGGAGCGATGATCGAGTTCAGAGCGAACCACCGGCAGATTTTTACGAAACGCTTTTAGCACCTGAGCCTGAATACAAGCTTCTATGGCGGGCAGCAGCACTTTTTCCGCTTCAACAATCTCACCGGCAATCACGACTTTTTGCGGATTAAAAAGATTGATAGCAATCGCGATGGTTTTACCGAGGTGACGGCCGACATACTCGATGACTTCGCTCGCCAGCGCGTCGCCTTTATTGGCCGCTTTACAGATAGCTTTAATCGAGCAGTCATCGGGCGTCAGACGGCTGTTATAGCCTTGTTCCAGCAGATGGCGCACCCGCTGCTCGATGGCGGCATTGGCGGCGATAGTTTCCAGGCAGCCAAAATTACCGCAATGGCAGCGCTCGCCAAGCGGATCGACCTGAATATGACCAATCTCGCCAACGTTACCGTTGCGACCAATAAAAATACGCCCGTTAGAGATGATCCCGGCACCGGTGCCGCGATGCACGCGCACCAGAATGGAGTCTTCGCAGTCCTGACTCGCACCAAAATAGTGCTCTGCCAGCGCCAGGCTGCGGATATCGTGCCCGACAAAACAGGTTAACTGAAAACGATTTTCCAGCGCCGCAACCAGTGCCCAGTTTTCCACCTGAATATGCGGCATATAGCGAATGACGCCGGTTTCCGGGTCGACAAGCCCGGGCAGGATAACGGAGATAGCAATCAGCTCACGAATCTTACGCTGGCAGTTTTCAATAAACTGCTCGATGGTGCTGAGTAACGCGTGCTCCAGAGTTTCCTGCGTGCGTTCCGGTAGCGGATAGTGCTCTTCAGCCAGCACCTTACTGCTCAGATCGTAAAGCGTCAGGGTGGTGTCGTGGCGGCCAAGGCGAACGCCGATAGCCTGAAAACTGCGGGTTTCGGTAACAATAGAGATAGCGCGGCGACCGCCGGTAGACGCCTGCTGATCGACTTCTTTAATCAGGCCGCGCTCAATAAGTTGACGCGTGATCTTCGTCACGCTGGCGGGAGCAAGCTGGCTCTGTTCAGCGATTTGAATACGCGAAATAGGGCCATGCAGGTCAATCAGGCGGTAAACCGCCGCGCTGTTAAGCTGTTTTACGAGATCAACATTACCAATCTGAGCTTGTCCGCCTGATGTCATTCTTTCTCTTTACTCAGTAACGACCTCGTTACCATTAACGATGGTCTTGATGATTTTATAATCGCGTGTAAATGCCGTCAGGTTTGCCACGTTACCCGCCGCGAGGCTGCCGAGTTTATCAGCCACACCTATCGCACGGGCCGGGTAGAGCGTTGCCATACGCAGCGCTTCGTCCAGCGCGATGCCGACATGCTCCACTAAATTACGTACCCCTTCGATCATCGTCAGGGCCGAGCCGCTTAGCGTTCCGTTTTCATCCACACACAATCCATTACGGTAGTATATTGTTTTACCAGCAAAAATGAACTGGTCAATATTTGCTCCCGCCGGTGCCGTTGCATCGGTAACCAGGCAAAGTTTCTCACCTTTCAATTTCTTAGCGTTACGAATATTAACGTAATCGACATGTAAACCATCTGCAATAATGCCGCACCAGACATCGGCATCATCCAGCACCGCACCGGCAAGTCCCGGCTCACGACCGGTAATGTACGGCATTGCGTTATAAAGGTGGGTGGCGAAGGTGATACCGGCGCGGAAGCCGGCTTTAGCTTCTTTCAGCGTGGCGTTGGAGTGACCCGCTGACACCACAATGCCCGCGTCAGCTAACTGGCGGATCACCGCGGTGCCTGCGATCTCCGGTGCCAGCGTCACTTTGGTGATGACATCTGCGTTCTGGCACAGAAAATCGACCAGCGCCTGTTCGGGCTTACGGACATAGTCCGGGTTGTGGGTGCCTTTTTTGACAATATTCAGCCACGGCCCTTCCAGATGCAGCCCCAGTGCCTGGTTTGGGTGTGTCGCCAGATACTCGCGCATCACCCTGACACCTTGCTTCATCAACTCATCACTGGAGGTGATAAGCGTTGGCAAAAAGTTTGTGCAGCCAGATTTCTCATTCGCGCGCTGCATAATTTCCAGCGTTTTGACGCTTACCGCCTCGGCGTTGTCGTTAAACTGCACGCCGCCGCAGCCGTTGAGCTGCACATCGATAAACCCGGGGGCAAGAATGGCGCCATTCAGCGAGCGTTGTTCGATCCCGGACGTTAGCTCTGCCTGCGGGCAGAGACGTTCAATCAGGCCATCAGCGATTACGAGCGCGTGGTCATCCAGAATTTCGTGGCCGGTATAGATCCGGCATTGGGTTAGTGCATACATTACGACCCCCGGTTAACTAGTGCGTACCGCTCCGCAAGACAGCGCGGAGCGGAAACTCAATTACAGACCTTTGATGTTTTCCGCTTCTAACTCGTTGAAGTATTTCAGCGTCTTCACTTTCAGCTCCATAGTGGACGGCTCGTCGCAAACGATAACCGCTTTCGGGTGCAGCTGCAGGCAGCTAATTGTCCACATATGGTTAACGTTGCCTTCAACAGCAGCTTGCAGCGCCTGAGCTTTAACGCTGCCGAGCACCAGAATCATCACTTCTTCTGCGTCAAGCAGCGTGCCGACGCCCACCGTCAGCGCGTATTTTGGCACCTGGTTAACGTCGCCATCAAAGAAGCGCGAGTTAGCAATACGGGTATCGTGCGTCAGGGTTTTTATGCGGGTGCGGGAAGCGAGCGAGGAAGCTGGTTCGTTAAAGGCGATATGCCCATCGTTACCGACGCCGCCCATAAAAAGATGAATTTTGCCGTAGGAACGGATTTTTTCTTCGTAACGGCGGCATTCTGCGTCAATATCAGGTGCGTTGCCGTCCAGCAGGTTGATATTTTCAGCCGGAATATCAACGTGATCAAAAAAGTTACGGTGCATAAAGCTGTGGTAGCTTTCCGGATGATCTTTCGGCAGGCCGACATATTCGTCCATGTTAAAGGTCACCACGTTCTGGAAGCTAACCTGGCCCGCTTTGTGCATTTCTACCAGCGCTTTGTATGCGGTGAGCGGTGTGCCGCCGGTTGGCAGGCCGAGAACAAAGGGACGATCGGCGGTAGGTTTGAACGCATTGATACGATTTACGATATGACGGGCAGCCCATTTTCCGACTTGCTCAGCTGTCGCCAGGGGAATCAGTCTCATTGTTCACCTCAAGAAGTTAATTAAAAATTGCCGGAGAGCCTGCGAGTGTAGCCTGAAATGCAACCTGATTTCGTGTCAGAAACTGCGCAATGCTCACTGATATTTTGAATCATAAAATAAGTTTTCATTGATTACCAGTTAAAGGGACAAAGGTTGATAATAGTTAGTGATAATTATCACATAAAAGACGGATTTAATTTGCGAGGCGAATTAAATTCTCACACACTCTGTTACGTAGTGTTTAAATAGCCGTGACTTTTCGGGATCGTTACACAATAAAAAACGACTGTTTCAGTGAGTTCGCATCGGGCTCATAGGGGGAAAAAGTGAGTATTCTAGGTTATCTGCAAAAGATTGGCCGTGCGCTTATGGTGCCCGTTGCCACGCTGCCTGCCGCAGCAATACTGATGGGTGTTGGTTACTGGATAGACCCGGTTGGCTGGGGTGGAGATAACGCGCTGGCGGCGTTTTTCATTCAGTCCGGCTCGGCAATTATCGATAACATGGGCGTGCTGTTTGCGGTGGGTGTCGCATACGGTATGTCGAAAGATAAAGATGGCGCCGCCGCGCTTGCGGGGTTTGTTGGCTTTCTGGTGTTGACCACACTCTGCTCACCGGCAGCGGTTGCTATGATCCAGAAAATCCCGGCGGATCAGGTGCCTGCTGCGTTTGGCAAAATCAAAAACCAGTTTGTTGGCATCATGGTGGGGATTATTGCCGCCGAGCTTTATAACCGCTTTAGCAGCGTTGAGTTGCCCAAAGCACTCTCTTTTTTCAGCGGCCGTCGTCTGGTGCCGATCCTGACCTCTTTCGTGATGATTGTGGTGGCGTTCATCATGATGTTTATCTGGCCGGTGGTGTTCAGCGGCCTGGTGGGTTTTGGCGAGCACATTCAAAAACTCGGATCGCTGGGCGCGGGTCTTTACGCCTTCTTTAACCGTTTGCTGATCCCTGTGGGCCTGCACCACGCGCTGAACTCTGTGTTCTGGTTCGACGTGGCGGGTATTAACGATATTCCTAACTTCCTTGGCGGCGCACAATCTATCGAAGCCGGTAAAGCGGTCGTAGGGATTACGGGTCGCTATCAGGCGGGCTTCTTCCCGATAATGATGTTCGGTCTGCCGGGGGCAGCGCTGGCAATTTACCACTGCGCGCGTCCGGAAAATAAAGCCAAAGTGCTGGGTATTATGATGGCGGGCGCGTTTGCGGCGTTCTTTACCGGCATCACCGAGCCGCTGGAATTCTCCTTTATGTTTGTCGCGCCGGTGCTGTATGTGCTCCACGCTATCCTGACGGGGATTTCTGTCTTTATCGCTGCCAGCATGCAGTGGATTGCGGGCTTTGGCTTCAGCGCGGGTCTGGTGGATATGTTCCTCTCCTCGCGTAACCCGCTGGCAACACACTGGTGGATGCTTATCCCGCAGGGTCTGGTGTTCTTCGTTATTTACTATGTGGTGTTCCGTTTCACTATCACGAAGTTCAATATGCTGACACCGGGTCGCGAGCTGGCGGTGGCCGGTGATGAAGCCGACGGCCAGGATGTCAATGTCAGCACCAATGCGGAGCAGGATGTGAGCGGTCTGGCGCGCCAGTACATCGCAGCGGTGGGCGGTTCTGATAACCTGACCGGTATCGATGCCTGTATCACGCGTCTGCGCCTGACGGTGAAAGACTCCTCTCTGGTTAATGAAGCGATGGCAAAACGCCTGGGCGCGTCTGGCGTTATCCGCCTGAACAAAACCGGTGTGCAGATTATCGTCGGTTTCGTGGCCGAAAAAATTGCGGACGCCATGCGAACCGCCGGGCACGTTGCGCCAGCCGGAAATAGCGCACCTGCCGCAGCACCGGTTTCTACGGCTAAACCGCAGGCAGTGCCTAACGCGGCGACAGTCGCTGAGCTGGTGTCGCCCGTTACCGGCGAGCTGGTAGCGCTGGATCAGGTGCCGGATGAAGCCTTTGCCAGCAAAGCGGTGGGTGACGGTGTCGCGGTAAAACCGACGGAGAAAACCGTGGTGTCGCCAGCGGCAGGGACGATTGTGAAAATCTTCAACACCAATCATGCGTTCTGTCTGGAAACGGCGAAAGGCGTTGAGGTCGTGGTGCATATGGGTATCGACACCGTTGCGCTCGGCGGCCAGGGCTTTACGCGCCTGGTGGAAGAGGGCGCGGAAGTGGTGGCGGGTCAGCCGGTGCTGGAAATGGATCTGGCTTACCTGAATGCTAACGCGCGCTCAATGATTAGCCCGGTTGTCGTCAGCAATATTGATGATTTTGGCGGCCTGGTGATCAAAGCGCAGGGCCACGTCATCGCCGGGCAAACCCCGCTGTATGAAGTCAAAGGCAAATAATACGCCTGAATAGCCTGAAGCGGCGGGGGAAACCCCGCCGTTTTTTTGTCTATAGAAAACCCCCAGCTAGGCTGGGGGTTCCGGAAAGCTTTCAGCTTTAAGCCAGTTATTAAAACCCCTTTTGATTTGTTAAAACACCTTGCGGTCTGGCAACTGCAAAAGTTCAAC
>NZ_JBQPOM010000007.1:0-2996 GCF_052220145.1 Vagococcus sp. WN89Y
GGCCTCATTCTTCGTTGAATTATCAGACCCCTTCAGAGTTTGCAGCGGGATGGCGAAACGGAGCATACGGGAGTAAATCAACCGACATTACTAACTGATTATTGTGTTTAATACTGGGGGCAGGTCACTGGCTATCTCTATCGCGACCACTGTTTCCCACAGTTTTGCAATAAAAAGTTCATTAGGTAAGAAAAATTTAAGCCGCTATTCAAACGTGGCAGCAACCTTTCTGACAGGGTATGGGTATGTTAAAAAAGCAGCTGATGCTGCTAATGAATTAAAGCATTTCTATCCAACATACTATAGTATCCTCTATCGTGAGAATTTAGAAATGATGTACTTCATTGTTCAACCCATCATTCAGAGAAACTATGCTTTATTATCATCGATGAAGTCGGAGCAGCAAATAACGGATGCGCTAATGAGGTTAATGTACTAATGAAGAAATTACTACGTTTATTCCTTGATGACATTCTCTGGTATCTATTAGGGTTTATACCAGTAATACTTATTGTCATTTTTGGTATGGTTGCTGTTACCTTCTGGGAAGAGTATGCGTTAAAATCTATCGCGATATTCACTATCGTTGTTCTGGTTGGTTATTTTTACTTTGTGAAAAGCAGAAAGAAATAAATTACCTTATGTACCCAACAGCAGCTGCCAGTGTTTTAAGCCAAATAAGTATCTGAACCTCATAAGCTACATACCTTACAGGCCCGCAGAATGCGTAATGCCGATCAGTTAAGGATCGGTTGACCGATCCTTAAACTACGGCACTATAACGGCTTCCACTACAGGGAGCCGTTTTCTTATGCCACTTCTCAACGACCTGCTTGATTTCCATGACCATCCACTTATGCCACCTCCCTCTGCACAGCTTTTTGCTGAGCATCTTCCTGTTGAGTGGATACAGCATTGTCTGACGCTTTCTGCACATGCGACCGTTCGCCGCCGTCGTTTACCGGGGGACATGGTTATCTGGATGGTGTTGTAACCATCCCGCATAATGGTGCCATTCACTTTTAGAGATCTTCCGGCATACTGAGACTGTCTCAAAGGAGATCGCTATGCGTAAAGCCCGTTTCACTGAACACCAGATCATCGCCGTCCTGAAGTCCGTTGAAGCAGGCAGAACGGTGAAAGATGTCTGCCGGGAAGCCGCAATTTCAGAAGCCAGTTACTACAACTGGAAAGCTAAGTACGGTGGTATGGAAGCCAGTGATATTAAAAAGATCAAAGATCTGGAAGACGAGAACCACCGTCTTAAGCAGATGTTTGCCGATCTGAGTCTTGAGTGTCGGGCACTGAAGGACGTGATCGAAAAAAAACTTTAAAGCCTGCAGTGAAGCGGGAGCTGGCCACGTATAGGGTCCAGACATTTTCATTGAGCGTCCGTCAGGCCTGCCGGGTGCTGTCGCTGAGCCGCACGGTGTATCACTATCGCCCGGACTTACAACGTGATGAACCTGTTATCCGTGCGCTTCAACAGGCGGCTGAGCGTTATCCGCGCTATGGCTTCAGCAAGCTGTTCCGGATACTGCGCCGGCACGGACACCCATGGAATCACAAACGTGTGCACCGGATTTACTGCCTGCTGAAACTGAATTTCAGGCGTAAGGGAAAACAACGGTTACCTGCACGTAATCCGGAGCCGCTGACGGTACCGTCAACGTTGAATCAGAGTTGGTCGGTGGATTTTATGAACGATGCGCTGACCTGTGGACGGCGGTTTCGCACTTTCAATGTGGTGGACGACTTTAATCGTGAGGCACTGGCGATTGAGATCGACCTTAATCTGCCCGCGCAACGTGTTATCCGTGTACTGGAGCGTATTGCGGTCAACCGGGGATATCCATTGAAGCTACGGATGGACAATGGCCCGGAGTTTATCTCGCTGGCACTGGCTGAATGGGCTGAAACCCGTGATGTGGCCCTGGAATTTATTAAACCCGGCAAACCCACACAGAATGCATTTATTGAACGTTTTAACCGGACTAACCGGACAGAGATACTGGATTTTTACCTGTTCAGAACGCTGAATGAGGTGCGGGAAATCACAGAAAGATGGCTGAACGAATATAATTGTGAGCGCCCACACGAATCCCTGAACCATCTGACACCGGAAGAGTACCGGATAGTAAATACTGATGCCGGAACCTCAAAAAGTGCATGGAACTAAAACGGGTGTCTTTACAGTGGTGGCTATGGCTTTTTTCCGTAATGAACCGATTACTGATGTGGTCCGCCGTCTGAACCTGAGCGCAGATGGCGAAGCCGGAATGAACCTGCTGGCTCGGAGCGCAGTCACTCAGGCACGCCAGCGCGTGGGGGCTGCCCCGGTGGAATGGCTCTTCCGCCAGACCGCACAGACATGGGGCGCTGAACGTTACCTGAAGGATGACTGGCATGGACTGCAGCTTTTTGCCATTGATGGTGCGCAGTTCAGAACGCCTGACGAGCCTGAACTGCGCGAACATTACGGTTCGGCAAATACGTCAACCACCCGCCAGAGCGCCTGTCCGGTTATGCGTCTGGTGGCATTAATGAACCTGGGCAGCCACGTTCTGCTGGATGCCGCGACTGCGCCTTACCGGCGAAGCGAGACCCTGCTGGCACATGCCATGCTCACCACTATCCCGGATAACTCCATTACGCTGTTTGACAGGTTATTCTACAGCGCAGACCTGCTGCTGACGCTGAATCAGCAGGGCAGTAACCGACACTGGCTGCTACCCGCCCGCAAGGATATGGCTGCAGAAACAGAAGTCAGCTACGGGGCCGGAGATCGGCTCCTGAAGCTGAAAGTGTCACCACAGGCAAGGAAAAAGAATCCCTCGCTGCCGGAATACTGGTATGCGCGGGCGGTGATTTATGAACGGAATGGCGTGGAAAAAACAGTCCTGACATCGCTTCCGGCAGACCGCTATAAGGCCAAAGATGTGGCGGAGCTTTATCACTCACGATGGGAAATCGAAGTGGGGTTCAGGAATCTCAAG
>NZ_JBQPOM010000070.1:0-156687 GCF_052220145.1 Vagococcus sp. WN89Y
GATCTGCTCAACAACGGCTATTTTAAAGGATAGAGGATAATCGCGTTGGGTGCGTTTGAACTCAGTCATCATCACGTTCTCCGGGTTTGAGTCAGGAATGTGTCAACGCTATTCAGGACGGGTCACCCTTCAAAAATAAGCCGTCTTATTTCCGCTTGTTTATCCCTTGCCTGGGCGAGCGAAATCATAGGATATGGCCCTAAAGCCATACGGTTCTCTTTGTTTTTGAAGCGGAATTTCAGATACCAGAGCTTCGAACCGCCAGGGTTTACCTGAAGGTAAAGACCGTGACAGTCAGAGAGCCTGTATGCCTTGCCAGACGGCCTGGCATGCCGGATTGCGAGATCTGTAAGTGCCATTTGGGGGTCAAACCTTTATCGAACCGGATTTGCCCCCTTTTTTGCCCCCAAATTGACTGGATGTCAACGGATGAAAAACGACCAGCATGCACAATACCCACACACTAGAAGTGGTTAAAAGCGATTAAAATTATCTTTATTTTACAAACGGATATGCACTAATCTGGACGAGTTTGGACACAAAAAAAGCCACCTGGAGGTAGCTCGCTTTTGCATCACTTGGTGCCGAAGGCCGGACTCGAACCGGCACGTATTTCTACGGTTGATTTTGAATCAACTGCGTCTACCGATTTCGCCACTTCGGCACTGAAGAGGTATGCGGAAAACGTTCTGGATTATACCTGTCATACGCATCCATGCAAGCAGCGGTACGCGTAAGTCATACCAAGTGCTGAAAAATTCAGCGCCTCCCAACCAATACATCACCATTCATCAGGCCTGACGCTGGTTTAATTCACAAAAACTATCCATTCCCCACGTGGCATTTGCTATGCGGTCATTTTATGGCATGGCGGAGTTCCGAAAAGGCATGTACAACAAAACCTACTTCCGAGCGAATAAGCCTGAACTGGCGCGCCGATCGCAACATGACCCGCGTTATTCCCTTGCTGAAAAACGCTAAAACTACCCAAACCGCATGGATTGCAACCCACTTTCTGCATGGCTTTGCTCTACACTTCTTTCACAACCCCAAACTAAGGAATTCGTGATGAGCATCATAAAAAATTATGTCGCGCCGCAAGCGGGTGCCCCCCTCGAATTGCAGGAATATGACGCTGGCCCGCTGGCTGCGGAAGATGTTGAAGTGCAGGTGGACTATTGCGGGATATGCCATTCCGACTTGTCGATGATCGACAACGAATGGGGCTTTTCTCAGTACCCTCTGGTCGCGGGGCATGAAGTCATTGGCCGCGTGGTTGCATTGGGTAGCGCTGCACAGAACAAAGGCCTGAAAGTGGGTCAGCGAGTAGGGATTGGCTGGACCGCCCGTAGCTGTGGTCACTGTGATGCCTGCATTGATGGCAATCAGATCAACTGTCTCGAAGGTGCTGTGCCGACGATAATGAACCGCGGCGGCTTCGCCGATAAGCTGCGTGCCGACTGGCAGTGGGTCATTCCGCTACCGGATAGTATCGATATCGAAACCGCCGGACCGCTGTTATGCGGAGGTATCACCGTCTTTAAGCCACTGTTAATGCATAACATTACCGCAACCAGCCGTGTTGGTGTTATCGGTATCGGCGGCCTGGGCCACATTGCTATCAAACTGCTCCATGCGATGGGCTGTGAAGTGACGGCGTTCAGCTCAAATCCGGCGAAAGAGGCAGAAGTACGGCTGATGGGCGCGGATTATGTAGTGAACAGCCGCGATCCTCAAGCACTTAAATCGCTGGCGGGCCAGTTTGATCTGATTATCAATACCGTCAATGTTGACCTGACCTGGCAGCCCTACTTCGAAGCGCTGACACACGGCGGGCATTTCCATACCGTGGGTGCGGTGATGAAACCGCTGGAAGTTCCGGCTTTCACCCTGATCGCGGGCGATCGCAGCATCTCCGGTTCCGCTACCGGCACGCCGTTTGAGCTGCGCAAACTGATGAAGTTTGCCGGGCGCGCAAAGGTTGCACCGACCACCGAGATGTTCCCGATGTCGCAAATTAACGAAGCACTGCAGCACGTGCGCGACGGCAAAGCGCGTTACCGCGTGGTACTGAAAGCCGATTTCTGACGCAGAGCAACCCGGTGAGCCATCGCGCCACCGGGTTTTTTGCCTATTTCACCAGCGCTGCAAACACCTCAGCAATGGCTACCGCGCCAGGGTCGCTGATGCCTTCCAGGTTTTCACTGTTGACATAAGACGAGCGCCCTGCCCCGGCTTTTTGCATCGAAGCCGTGCTGGCAGCGCCCGTTTTTGCCGCATCAACGGCTGCGGCAAGCCCTTTATCACGCAGCGATTCCAGCGCCGGTTGCAGCGCGTCAATCAGCGTTCTGTCGCCCAATTCCGCCCCGCCATACTGCTTCATCTTTTTAATCCCCAGCAGTAAAGCCTCCGGCAACGCACTACCATCCTGCACAGCCTGACCTGCGGCGGTAAAGAAAATAGACATCAGTACGCCGCTGGAACCGCCCATCACGGTCGCCAGCCGCTCGCCTACCAGTTGCAGTAACTGCGCAGTGTTATTGAGAGGCAGCGCGTTGTTCTCCAACAGGCGAGCGATTTCCCGCGCACCCTCGGCAAACGTTGAGCCGGTATCACCATCGCCTACCCTGGCATCCAGCGCGTTGAGACGATTTTCCAGGCCTATCAAGGTCTGCGTCGCCGCGCTCACCAGCGCTTTAACCTGTGGATTATCAGACGGCGAGAACGCCAGCCCATCGAAGACCGCGCTGTACGGCTGTGTTTTCATCGGCGCGAACGGCACCGGTTTTTGCCAGCCGACCGTCTGCACATCAGCGCAAAGCGCTTTTTCAAATTCGTCGTTCAGGCGAAGCACAGAAAGGGAGAACCCTTTCATATCCAGCGAACTGACTAATGGCGCCGGACCAATCAGCCACGCTATCTGATCTTTGAGGGAGGAATGCGCCAGCTCTTTGGTGAGCAGCGCCATCTCCAGCGCCGACACACCGCCAAGATTATTGATAAGCACCGCCACGCGATCGTTGCCGATTTCAGCCTGTAAGGGTTTTACCAGCGTTTCGATTAACGCTTTGCTGTTATGTGTATCCACAACCGTTGCGCCCGGCTCGCCGTGAATGCCCAGCCCAAGCTCCACCTTGCCGCGCTGGATGCGCTCTTCGTCGCCATCGCTGCCCGGCAGGTTACAGCTTTCCATAGCCAGACCGAGACTACGCACGTTGTCGCACGCTTGTTGCGCAATGTCGCGCACTTCGCTGAGCGATTTACCGTGCTCGGCGGCATAACCGGCAATTTTATGCACCAGCGCCGTTCCGGCAATGCCGCGCGGCTGTTTATTATCCGGCAGCGCGATATCATCGGCGACAATCACCATCTCGACTTTCAGGCCGTAGCGTTTGGCTTTTTCCGCCGCCAGCCCAAAGTTGAGACGATCGCCGGTGTAATTTTTCACAATTAACAGGCAGCCGCGATCGCCGGTCACCGCCACGATAGCGTTCAGCACGGCATCAACGCTTGGTGACGCAAACACATCGCCGCACACCGCTGCGGTCAGCATCCCTTTGCCGACAAACCCGGCGTGCGCGGGTTCATGGCCGGAGCCGCCGCCGGAAATCACCGCCACGCGGCTTTTATCCCAGTCGGCGCGCGCCACAATGCGAATAGCCGGATCAATATCGAGTCGAACAAGGTTGCCGTGCGGTGCGGAAATCACCAAACCTTCAATAGCATCATTGACCAGCTGTTTGCGGTCATCGAAAAAGAACCTGGACATAGTTCCCCAATATGTTGTGAGTTGTTCATCAAGCATAGTCTGCAGGGCGTCGGGCGGGGCAAAGAACAGATTTTACTGAGTAGATTAAGGCGTTAAGCGTCCAAAACCCTCGCTGTAACCACAGGCTTGCCTGACTCGCTCAAGGCGGTGCTCTTGCCAGTTTGTACCGATAATCGCCATAACTAATAGCGTGCCATGCAGGTAAATCGGCCACTGCGGCTCAAGTAAAAAAAATGCGGCAAATGCCGGTAACCAGAACGTTCCCCAAAAAAAGATAACAGACGTGGTCACCAGGTCGAAATGCCAAAGTACCCGGTCGGCCTGCTTCTCCTCAGGTGAGCCGATACGTACAGTACCCACTTTAAGCGCCAGTTTAATTGCCCGCCGAACCAGCAGTTCAACGATGGCCAGCGCAAACAGCAGCAACAAGGCTTCAAAAATAAGTAGCGCACTGTTAACTGTCACCCCAAGCGCGCCGTCGCCGGCCCAAAATATACGCCATTGCACAATGAAAATCGCGACGGCAACGACACTGCTTGCCAGCAAGGTGATGAGAGAAGTAAAAAAACGCCGTAAACCGCGCAACATGCGCTGCTCCTTTCAAAACAGAAGAGAGGCCGCAGCCTCTCTTTTTAATTGATACAAAATCCTTGCGGAGGAACGCGTATCAATTTTTACGCATCAGCAACCACAGGCTGATTAAGAAAAATGAGGCACTTGGCAGCAGCGCGCCGACAACTGGCGGAATGCCATACACCAGCGTCAGCGGGCCGAAAATCTGATCCAGAACGTAGAAGACAAAACCGAAACTGATACCGGTAACCACGCGTACGCCCATCGCGACACTGCGCAGCGGGCCGAAGATAAACGACAGCGCCATCAGCATCATCACCGCAACGGAAAGCGGCTGGAAGATTTTGCTCCACATATTGAGCTGGTAACGCCCGGAGTCCTGCCCGCTCGATTTCAGGTACTTCACGTAGTTATACAAACCCGTGATGGATAACGCATCCGGGTCCAGCGCCACCACGCCAAGCTTGTCTGGCGTCAGGTTCGTTTTCCAGGTACCGCTAACGGTCTGCGCACCGGTAATCTGCTTCGGATCGGTCAGGTTCGATTCATCCACTTGCGACAGATGCCACACCTTTTGATTGCCATCGAACTTCGCTGACGCGGCAAAGCGCACCGACTGCAAACGGCGCTGATCATTGAAGGCATAAATACTTACGCCACCCAGTTCGTCGTCGCCTTTTACCCGTTCGATATAGACAAAGTTGTTGCCATCTTTCGCCCACAACCCTTGCTGAGTCGAAAGTAATGAACCGCCATACATGGACTGTGCGCGCTGATTACGCGCCATCTGCTCGCCCTGGGGCGCGACCCACTCGCCAATCGCCATCGTCAAAATAACCAGTGGAATGGCCGTTTTCATCACCGAGAGCGCCACCTGCATGCGGGTATAGCCGGATGCCTGCATCACGACCAGCTCGCTGCGCTGGGCCAGCATCCCCAGGCCTAACAATGCGCCAAGCAGCGCGGCCATCGGGAAAAAGATCTGAATATCTTTCGGCACGCTCAGTAAAGTATAAAAACCAGCGCCGAGCGCGTCATAGCTGCCCTGCCCGGCTTTTTTCAGCTGATCGACAAACTTAATAATGCCGGAAAGCGACACCAGCATGAACAGCGTCATCATAATGGTGGTGAATATCGTTTTACCGATATAGCGATCAAGAACGCCAAATGCCTGCATTATACCGCTCCTTTGCGCGCAAACCGGGCGCGGAACCGGCGTAGCGGTACCGTATCCCACAAGTTCAGGACAATTGCCAGCGCCAGGTACAGCAGGTTAACGGCCCACATCCAGACCATCGGGTCCAGCTTGCCTTTCGCGCCGTTAGAGCGAATGGACGTTTGCAACAGAAAGAACACCAGATAGAGCAACATGGCGGGCAGCATAGAAAGTACGCGGCCCTGGCGCGGGTTCACCACGCTCAGCGGCACGACCATCAGCGCCATCATAAATACAGTAAAGATTAGCGTTAAGCGCCAGTGCAGCTCAGCGCGCGCGCGATCGTCGTCAGTCATAAACAACGTGCGCATGTCCATCTGCTCAGTATCGGAAGGGTCAAGCGCAACCGCTTGATGGCCGATAATCGCCTGATAGTCCTGGAAATCCGTAATGCGGAAGTCGCGCAGCATCGCCGTGCCTTCAAAACGCGTACCGGCATTTAGCGTCACCACCTGAGAGCCATCTTTGCGCTGAGAGAGTTGCCCCGAATCGGCAACCACAACCGAGGGCCGTGCGTTGCCTTTCGGGCGAATCTGCGCCAGAAAGACGTCGTGGAAAGTATTCCCCTCAACGCTCTCAATAAAGAGCACCGCGTTACCGTCCGATGCTTGCTGAAATTGGCCCTGCGCCAGAGCCGCCATGCCGGGGTTCGCTTTTGCATCCGCCAGCACCTGATCCTGATGACGGGAGGACCACGGGCCTGCCCACATCACATTCACCGCAGCAATTGCGCCGGTAAACAGCGCCAGAATCATCGCGGCTTTAACCAGCACCGCGCGGCTCAGGCCACATGCGTGCATGACCGTGATTTCGCTCTCGGTATACAGTTTGCCCAGCGTCATGAGCAGGCCAAGGAACAGACTCAGTGGCAGGATAAGCTGCGCCATTTCCGGCACCCCTAAGCCCAGCAGCGAGAGCACCAGGTTTGTGGGGATTTCGCCGTCTGCGGCCGCGCCTAAAATCCTTACCAGTTTCTGACAAAAGAAAATCAGAAGTAGGATGAATAGGATCGCCAGCTGGCTTTTCAGCGTCTCCCGCGCCAGATATCTTATGATTATCACTTTAAATACGCCCGTAAAAACCAGTCTTTTTCCTGGAAAATAGCTTGTTTCATGGCTTAAACGTCATTTATGCTCTTGAGTCGTCGAAATCATCGCTAAGATTAATATACTCAGCGGATACGCGCGTGAGATCAGATCCTGACGTGCCGAAACCGAAGTACCATTAAGATTAACACGAAGTCACCGCAACAGCGGACATGAGTTACGAAAGCTTGCAATTCTATCCGTAGCAGCCGCCGTTGTCTTTAAGATTCAGGAGCGTAGTGCATGGAGTTCAGTGTAAAAAGCGGTAGCCCGGAGAAACAGCGGAGTGCCTGCATCGTTGTCGGAGTCTTTGAGCCGCGCCGACTTTCTCCGATTGCCGAACAACTCGATAAAATCAGCGACGGCTATATCAGCGCGCTGCTGCGTCGCGGAGAGCTGGAAGGTAAGCCGGGGCAAACGTTGCTGCTCCATCATGTACCTAACGTCCTTTCCGAACGTATTCTGCTGATTGGCTGCGGTAAAGAACGTGAGCTGGATGAGCGACAGTACAAGCAGGTTATCCAGAAAACCATAAACACCCTTAATGACACCGGCTCAATGGAAGCGGTCTGCTTTCTGACAGAACTGCATGTCAAAGGCCGTAACACCTACTGGAAAGTTCGCCAGGCGGTGGAAACAGCGAAAGAGACCCTTTACAGCTTCGATCAATTGAAGACCAATAAAAGCGAGCCGCGCCGTCCGCTGCGTAAAATGGTCTTTAACGTGCCGACGCGTCGCGAGCTGACCAGCGGCGAGCGCGCCATTGCGCATGGCCTGGCTATCTCTGCCGGGATCAAAGCGGCGAAAGATCTCGGTAATATGCCGCCCAATATTTGTAACGCCGCGTATCTGGCGTCTCAGGCGCGCCAACTGGCGGATACCTACAGCCAAAACGTGGTAACGCGCGTGATTGGCGAGCAGCAAATGCGCGAGCTGGGCATGTGCTCGTATCTGGCCGTCGGCCAGGGTTCGCAGAACGAATCCCTGATGTCGGTCATTGAATATAAAGGGAATCCGTCTGAAGATGCGCGCCCGATAGTGCTGGTGGGTAAAGGCCTGACCTTTGACTCCGGCGGTATCTCCATCAAGCCTGCCGAAGGCATGGACGAGATGAAGTACGACATGTGCGGCGCGGCGGCAGTGTACGGCGTGATGCGTATGGTGGCGGAGCTTCAGTTGCCTCTTAACGTGATTGGTGTGCTGGCCGGTTGTGAGAATATGCCTGGCGGGCGCGCTTATCGCCCCGGCGATGTGCTGACGACGATGTCCGGCCAGACCGTAGAAGTGCTGAACACGGACGCGGAAGGCCGCCTGGTGCTGTGCGATGTGCTGACCTACGTCGAGCGCTTTGAGCCGGAAGCGGTGATTGATGTGGCGACGCTGACCGGTGCGTGCGTGATTGCGTTAGGGCATCACATTACCGGCCTGTTGTCGAACCATAATCCGTTAGCGCATGAGCTGATTGGCGCATCTGAGCAGGCGGGCGATCGCGCCTGGCGTTTACCGTTGGGCGATGAGTACCAGGAGCAACTGGAGTCCAATTTTGCGGATATGGCCAACATCGGCGGCCGTCCTGGTGGTGCTATCACCGCGGGCTGCTTCCTGTCGCGCTTTACCCGCAAGTATAACTGGGCGCACCTGGATATCGCCGGTACCGCCTGGCGCTCAGGCAAAGCGAAAGGCGCAACGGGCCGACCGGTGGCGATGCTGTCGCAGTTCCTGCTTAACCGCGCCGGATTTAACGGCGAAGAGTAAAACTCTGTGCCGGCATCGTCCGGCATAAAACTTCTGGCAGAGAAAAGTCTATCCCCTCTGGATTGCGCGTTGCATCGTGGTGGTAACTCAGCACATCCCATGCGCCCATGTTACTCTGTCGCCAGGCGCGCTCCGGCAGCCAGCAAAGAGGCACTTTGAAAGACAACGGGTTGAGTTATGAAAAATGCAACGTTCTACCTTCTTAATGACGACAACACCGTCGATGGCTTAAGCGCCGTTGAACAGCTGGTGTGTGAAATTGCCGCAGAACGTTGGCGCAGTGGTAAACGCGTGCTGATAGCCTGCGCAGATGAGCAGCAGGCAACCCGGCTGGATGAAGCGCTATGGGCGCGCCCGGCGGACAGCTTCGTCCCGCACAATCTGGCTGGCGAAGGGCCGCGCGGCGGCGCGCCGGTGGAGCTGGCCTGGCCGCAAAAGCGCAGCAGCAGCCCGCGAGACGTATTAATTAGCCTGCGCGCGGAGTTTGCAGATTTTGCCACCGCTTTCACAGAAGTGATAGACTTTGTCCCTTACGAAGACTCTCTGAAACAACTGGCGCGCGAACGCTATAAAGCCTACCGCGTGGCTGGTTTCAACCTGAACACGGCAACCTGGAAATAATGGAAAAGACATATAACCCCAAAGATATCGAACAGCCGCTGTACGAGCAGTGGGAAAAGCAGGGCTATTTCAAACCGAACGGTGATGAAAGCCAGGAAAGCTTCTGCATCATGATCCCGCCGCCAAACGTCACCGGTAGTTTGCATATGGGCCACGCCTTCCAGCAAACCATCATGGATACGATGATTCGCTATCAGCGCATGCAGGGCAAAAATACCCTGTGGCAGGTCGGTACCGACCACGCAGGTATCGCGACGCAAATGGTGGTTGAGCGTAAAATTGCCGCTGAAGAAGGTAAAACCCGCCACGACTATGGCCGCGACGCTTTCATCGACAAAATCTGGCAATGGAAAGCAGAATCAGGCGGCACCATCACCAACCAGATGCGCCGTCTCGGTAACTCTGTGGACTGGGATCGCGAGCGCTTCACCATGGATGAAGGCCTGTCCAACGCGGTCAAAGAAGTGTTTGTGCGTTTATATAAAGAAGATCTGATTTACCGTGGCAAGCGCCTGGTTAACTGGGATCCGAAACTGCGCACCGCTATCTCCGATCTGGAAGTGGAAAACCGCGAGTCGAAAGGCTCCATGTGGCATATCCGCTACCCGCTGGCAGACGGCGCGAAAACCGCCGACGGCAAAAATTATCTGGTCGTTGCCACTACGCGCCCGGAAACGTTATTGGGCGATACCGGTGTTGCCGTGAACCCGGAAGATCCGCGCTACAAAGATCTGATCGGCAAGTTCGTGGTGCTGCCGCTGGTAAACCGTCGTATCCCGATTGTTGGCGACGAACACGCGGATATGGAAAAAGGCACCGGCTGCGTGAAAATCACCCCGGCGCACGACTTTAACGACTACGAAGTCGGTCGTCGTCATAAGCTGCCGATGATCAATATCCTGACTTTCGATGGCGATATCCGTGAAAGCGCAGAAGTCTTCGACACCAACGGTAACGAGTCTGACGTGTATCCGACCGATATCCCGGCAGAGTTCCGCAAGCTGGAGCGCTTTGCTGCGCGTAAAGCTATTGTTGCCGCCGTTGATGCGCTCGGCCTGCTGGAAGAGGTCAAAGCCCACGATTTAACCGTGCCTTACGGCGATCGCGGCGGCGTGGTTATCGAACCGATGCTTACCGACCAGTGGTACGTGCGTGCCGATGTGCTGGCGAAACCGGCTGTGGAAGCGGTGGAAAACGGCGACATTCAGTTTGTGCCTAAGCAATATGAAAACATGTATTTCTCCTGGATGCGCGACATTCAGGACTGGTGTATTTCCCGCCAGCTTTGGTGGGGCCATCGCATTCCGGCGTGGTATGACAACGACGGCAACGTGTACGTTGGCCGCAGCGAAGAGGAAGTGCGTCAGGAAAACAACCTCTCTGCCGATATCGCGCTGCGCCAGGATGACGACGTGCTCGACACCTGGTTCTCCTCCGCGCTGTGGACGTTCTCCACGCTCGGCTGGCCGGAGAACACCGATGCGCTGCGTCAGTTCCACCCAACCAGCGTGATGGTGAGCGGTTTTGACATTATTTTCTTCTGGATAGCGCGCATGATCATGATGACCATGCACTTTATCAAGGACGAAAACGGCAAGCCGCAGGTGCCGTTTAAGACGGTCTATATGACCGGTCTTATCCGCGATGACGAAGGCCAGAAAATGTCCAAATCCAAAGGTAACGTGATTGACCCGCTGGATATGGTCGACGGCATTTCGCTGGCGGAGCTGCTGGAAAAACGCACCGGCAACATGATGCAACCGCAGCTGGCAGAGAAAATTCGTAAACGTACCGAGAAGCAGTTCCCTGACGGCATCGAGCCGCACGGTACCGACGCCCTGCGTTTCACGCTGGCCGCGCTTGCTTCAACGGGCCGCGATATCAACTGGGATATGAAACGCCTGGAAGGGTATCGTAACTTCTGTAACAAGCTGTGGAACGCCAGCCGCTTTGTGCTGATGAATACCGAAGAAAAGGATTGCGGCTTTAACGGCGGCGAGCTGGTGCTGTCGCTGGCAGACCGCTGGATCATTTCTGAATTCAATCAGACCATCAAAGCGTACCGTGAAGCGCTGGATAGCTTCCGCTTCGATATCGCGGCCGGTATTTTGTATGAGTTCACCTGGAACCAGTTCTGCGACTGGTATCTGGAGCTGACCAAGCCGGTGATGAACGGTGGCTCTGACGCCGAGCTGCGCGGCACGCGTCATACGCTGGTGACCGTGCTGGAAGGTCTGCTGCGCCTGGCGCATCCGATCACTCCGTTTATTACGGAAACCATCTGGCAGCGCGTGAAAGTGCTGAAAGGCATCACAGCAGACACCATTATGCTGCAACCGTTCCCGGCTTATGATGCTTCGCAGGTTGACGAGCAGGCGCTGGCCGATACGGAATGGCTGAAGCAGGCGATCGTTGCCGTGCGTAATATCCGCGCAGAGATGAATATTGCGCCGGGTAAACCGCTGGAACTGCTGCTGCGTAATGCCAACATCGAGGCTCAGCGTCGGGTTAATGACAACCTGAACTTCCTGAAAACCCTGGCGCGTCTGGAGAGCATCACTATTCTGCCTGCTGATGATAAAGGCCCGGTATCGGTGACCAAAATCGTTGACGGCGCAGAGCTGCTGATCCCAATGGCAGGCCTTATCGACAAAGAAGCTGAACTGGCGCGTCTGGCAAAAGAAGTGGCGAAAGTTGAGCAGGAAATTGGCCGCATCGAAAGCAAGCTCAGCAACGAAGGCTTTGTGGCGCGCGCACCGGAGGCGGTGATTGCCAAAGAGCGTGAAAAGCTGGAAGGCTACGCGCAGGCAAAAGCTAAACTGGTTGAACAACAGGGCGTTATCGCCGCCCTGTAATGTAAAGCAGTCATATCAGGCCGGGCATGTCATTGCCCGGCTTTTTTACGGCTGCCGCCGGTCATATTTCCCGACCCTGAGCGCCTCCCCCACCGTGAGCGAAATCCATGCATGACGCAGCGCATCGTTTACAGAGGATGAATTATTATGCTCGCCTGCGTCACGTCTGGCGCGAATAACCGCGTCAAAGGGGCGATCGGCGGCAATATCTCTGATTATCGTGGCGACGACCTGGGCATCTGACATCATTATATTGGCCCGAAACATCGGATCGTAAACAACAGCAGCAAAAATTTCCGACTCAGTTAAATCTTTGGTAATGCCCTGATGCATTTTCAGATTATTTATAAAATTAATAAAATCGGGTCTATCATAAATAATAGCGAAATGATGCCTACTTTTTCTTATCGCAAAATTATCATAAAACATTCTGCGCACATCCATACCATTACTTATTTCCCCACTCTCAGGAAGGGTATGAGTAAACATATCCCCGGTATTCGACGAGGCATGCGAAACCTCATGATTAAGATTGTCAGTTATGCTGGTCGGCAACAATAAATTATTGTGATATTTATCCGCAAAAAAGACAATTCGACTTTCGGGATCGGTTCTTAACACCGCAGCGAAAGGAACAACTGTATATAATTGCGTGTCAGGCAGCGTAGAAATATAGCGACCTGGATTGGCAGAATCGAGTTGCAGATCGCTTGAGGCAATAATTAAATTATTATAATCAACCTCTTTAACCGCCGTTAAATAGTTATATCCTCTTTTGACAATATTACTCAGCCGGGAAAATGCTTCCTGAATAACTTCTGGCTGATCCGTATTCAAAATCCCACTTAAATAATGACCGACATTCGACTCCATTATTGCGCCATGATATTCAATTCCCCACAACCTAATCCAGACGCGCTGAAAGGTGCTCAGGCTTTGTTGCGCCTGGGAGCGTAACGCGTCCTGCATTGGCGCAAGCCAGGGTGGCACGCTTTCAGGCGAATAAGGGTTCACGCCTGCCCATGCACGCCATGGATAAGGCGCATAAAAATTCTCCAGATCGGCTTTTATTATCTCGTTCGCCTTTTCCACACTCTCCGACCTGAGCGGTGGCTCTGGCAGAAAGCGGTTCAAACGCTGGATATTGTTATTGGGTGACGGGTCTATTATCATCCCGGGGAAATTGTCAGTGATTCCCCGCACGGTATTCCAGTAGGATGAACGGCCCGGAACAGGCGGCAACAGCCTGTATCCAGCGGGCGCTGGCTGCAAAGCCGGGGGATGAACAGCAACACTCGCATCAGCTGCATGCCGATGCTTCGCCATGTGGGTATCTCTTTCGATGACTTTTAGCTCACCTTTTTCCAGGCGATAATATTTGCCGACCTCCTCGCCGGTTTGCGGGTTCACCTGCACCCATTGATTCTTGCGTACTTTTTTGATACTGACTTCTTGCCCGGAAACCGGCAATTTTGCTTTGCGGTAATTTTTTGCAGCCACGGGTGGCCTGGCGGCGATTTGCTCTAGTTTATCAGCCAGCTGCGGATTGCTAACGCCTGCGCTGATATGGGCTATCCGCGCGCCACCTCTTAGCAGCGGCTCCATACCGGGGTCCAGCGCCCTTAGCGCCGAGAGCAGCAGCGCGCGCATCTCCCCTGCCGCCGGGAGTGCAATACCTGCCGCTACCGCCGAAGCAATGGCTTTGGCCGTCGCTCCCTGGCCTGCTTTCAGCACCCCGCTTCGCATCCCCATCGCCACACTTAAGCCAAACTTGCCGCCGATCGCCGTCGCCTGACCAATGACCGGGAGCAGAGAGATGACATCAAGAAAACATGAAAGCCCGGCCTCGACTTTTTCCATCGGGACATCACTTGCCAGCCCTTCAATACAGCCATAAAAAGGAATAATCGGTTTTAGCGCGCTCCAGAAATTTTCCGTTGCTGAACGTACATCGCCCATTCGATAAAGCGTTTTGTGAAATGTTTCCCTATGCTGCGTGCTGAAATAATTAATAAAGGCATCGCTTCCCGTGTCCCGATTCTCATACAGCTGTGTTTGCGGCACGTTGATATTGAAAGAGAAAAGATGGCCACGCGTTTTAACTTTCTCATCAATTAGCTGGTAATTTGTCCAGAAATGTTCATAAGTTAGCATGTCATGGTTGATATAAAGACGCACGTCGCGATCGAGCCGATATAATGTATAGCCATTATGGTCCCCATCGTTTTTTTTCAGGCCATAAATACGCTCCTCATTATTATTTATTACGGCAAAAAGCTCCGTATTCTTAAGCTCGATAAGAATAAACACATAGGGAGCGCCGCCAAACATCGTTGGTGCCGAGAGCTCCGCCTGTACTTCTGTGCGCATTTTCAAAAATGCCGGATGCGTTTTACTGGTGGGAGAGCAGATAAAATTATAATCATCTTTATTGACGGAAGAGAGCGCGCCTTCGACTAATAAACGGTCAAGTTTTCTAAAAGCATTAGCAACATTATCTGTTACCTGCTGATATTCCAGGTTCAATGAAGGTGGTACATTATCCTGCGTACAAGGAGGATCGTTATAAAGTAAATATCGTTCTTTAGCTTGCTCGCGAATATTTTTGTTTATTTGCCACTGAGGCAAGTTATCATCGCCCCAGTTTTGCATATACATAATTTTATCCAGAGGACATCGGGCAACAAACTTATCCGCCAGGGCGCCTTTATTCGCCCAAACGTCAAACGCATTTTGGTAATCACTAAGATACCTCTGGATATTATTCGCCAGTTCCTGTGCGTCTTGCCATTGACGCAGCACAACAGGTACGACCGTCTCAGGCCAGGATGCCCGCGGCCCTTTCAGCAAGTCCGGTGCGCTACAGGCAACAAACCATAGTGCAGGGGTAATAAGGTAAGGCAGCATAACCATCGCCTCGCGCCCACGTATCATTGTGCCCCAAATGCTCGCCCCGGTTTCAGCAATGTCTGACAGAGTAAAATTATCGAGCGCGCCCTGCTGGGCAAGAAACTCTGCACCTGTGTACAGTGCAAGAAATTCATATTCGGTGAATCTCTTTTGTTGCACACCTTTAAATTTTTCGTCCAGTAGCGGGATTTCTGCGTTAATAATGGTGTTCCACATGGACTCGAAACTATTCCATTGACCCGCGGGAATATTATTAACATCCAGTTTTCCGTCAAAAAATAGCGCGGGCATAGAGATCAAGTGATAAAGACTCGCCAGGGTTTGATAACGGCCTGTTGTATCGGCAATCATTTTTTCAGCGATATATTCGTGCAGCGGTTTATCAAGTAACGTAGAGATAACCCACTGCCGAATGACGCTTTTCGCCACCTGCGGAGAAAGAGGTTCCTCTATTTTTCCACTATAAAAATCGGTATTATTCAGAATATATTTCACCAGCTTCAGCGTATTATTTTTGACGTTAGCTGACGCAACAAGGGGAAAAAGCCAGCGCGCCACACAGCTCACCAGCGCCTCTTTCGTTGGCTGACAATCAAGGTTGAGATTCTCGCGGCGAAAGAAATCAAGCAGGTCCCCCTCCGTAGAATTATCAGGGGAAATATTTATTTTTCCGGTATTATTAACCGGAACAGATAAATCTGCCATCACCGGTTCAGCAACAACTAACTCACCCGATGACTGATTATCCAGTCCCCGTGCCGCAACAGGCATATTCTCCTTTGCCGCAGCGTAATTTGCCCCTTGTCGGCCCAGGTAAATTGCCGCACCGGAAACTAACGCTATGCCTGCTATAATACCGCCAGCCAGCAGTGAAGTACGCGGCGTTATCATATTCGCCAGCCAGTGGCGGGACGCGAGCGCCTCTTTCACCTCCAGACGAATTTCACGCCCCTGCTTAAGTACTGCCTGCAGTGCAGGATAGTCGCTCGGTATCAGCGCTGTTTTCTCACTCTGTGACTCAGCGAAATGGATAACAGACTCAGCGCCCGGCAACGCTTTTAAACGCTGCCGCGTTTCGCAGCTTAACGGATTATTGTCGAGAAACACATTTTTTAGAGATGGCGGGAAAGCACCAGGCAGATGAGTTATCTGGTTATTGGTTAAATTGAGCGTCGTAATATGGGAGGGTAAAACAGCAGGAATACAAGATAATTCCAGGTCGGCAAGATCGAGCGTCGCATTTTTATATTCAAGGCAAGCCTGTAACCTTTCAACTGCAATACGCCTGAATTCCCCACTGCCCGCCGGGGTATTTCTTTCCCATGCCTGCCAGTGAGATAAATAATAGACTGAATCGTTTTGCTGGTGAGGGTAATTAAGTGGGGTAAATACTGTACTGCCGGATGTTACTGATGGCATATCCTTATCCCTGGACAGTGCAACATGTAACCAATATTAATTTTAAGCTTAAAAAAGAAATATCAGGAAACACGCTGACCAGCAAGCCAGCGTATTTTTAGGGTTACGACTGTCAGAATGCAGCCGGGAAGAATGACAAACCGCGCGCCAGCAAGTTAGCAGGATCTTTTGCCGGTTGTACGTCGTGATTCTCAAGCGTTAATGCATCCAGATAGCCATGAACATGGGTGTTTTCCAGCAGGTAGCGCGTAAAACGTACTTTCGCCCACGGCCACGCGAGGAATAACGTCACCAGACACACCAGCATATTCGTTACAGAGATCCAGAAAACGCGGCCAACCGTTACTGTAGAAGAGAAACCAATGTCCCCTTCCAGTGACATCTGACCGTAAATATAATTACGCATCTTCACAAAGGCGAAGATATAGCATATTACTGCGCCAACGATATAAACAACATAGCTAAAGATTAATTTGCCATAGAGCGGCGCAATCAGCATCGCCATACGCTCCGGATCGCCTGCCGCCAGGAAGGCATATTGCGATATCATAAACATGGCCGGAATAACGATATACATCGCCAGTGCGATAAAAGGTACAAATAGCAGCATTGACAGTACAATAATCGTGACACATTTCTTTATAGAAAGGTCAGCCGAGAATTTTAATTTGCCATACTGCAAATTATTAACCAACATACCAAACCACTGCGCAGCATATACACCTTGCATAAAGGCAATACCCAGCAATAAGACCAGCGTACCAATACCCAACGTAATAAAAATCGCGTTGTAGGAAATGCTTGTCGCCGCGCTACGCAAGAAAAAGACGAAAATCAGCGCGGATACCCCAGCAATCACCAGCGGGCATCCCATCATCACCCACCAGGCGCGCAGCGGGCTGGCATAGAAATTAAAGCGAACGCCGTTAATTTCTGTCATCAACATTTGGTAGCGCAACCCTTGCGTAATCAGCCACGGTAAGAAGATCACGAATAACGCAAACATGCACAGTTGCAGAGTCATGTTATGGTATATGATATTAATAAGAAAAACCGCATACAGTGCCAGCAAACAGAGCCAGCCAACAAATATAGAACGACCGGTCGCGTGGTAGGAAAAGCGCTGACCGTTAAGCTCTGTGTTCTGGTAGAAATAGCGGCGCGCGCGCACCAACGCCCAGGGCAAATATAACCCTAATGTTACCAGGGTTAGCAAAATATTTACCAGCCAGACCAGAAAATAGCCTTTACCACTCCCCTGAAAAAGAAAATGGCGTACCGGAGCCGCCCCGGAACCTTTAGAAATGGAAATCATAACAATCCTTATCGTAAATATCGAAAAAAACAAACCAGAGAATGCAATAATATTGCAAAATAGTTTTCTCCATTTTAAGTCTAAATAGATATGAGGAAAAAAAATAGCGACCAATATTCCTGGTCTTGTCATTACGCTCAATGAGTGGTATTAAGCAAGAACATGGTAGAAAGAAGAAAACAGAGTACTGAGATGAATGTAACCGCGCCGGTAGAGGTCAAAATGCGCCGTATTACGGCTGCCGATAACGCCGCCATCGCATCGGTGATCCGCGAAGTATCAGCGGAATATGGCCTCACCGCAGATAAGGGCTATACCGTTGCCGATCCGGATCTGGACGAGCTATATCAAAAATATAGCCAGCCGGGATGTGCTTATTGGGTCGTGGAACACAATGGGGATGTCGTTGGCGGCGGCGGTGTTGCACCGCTTGAATGCAGCGAGCCGGATATCTGCGAGCTGCAAAAGATGTATTTCCTACCGAAGGCGCGCGGCCAGGGGCTGGCGAAAAAACTGGCGCAGGTCGCGCTGGAGCATGCTCGCGAACAGGGTTTTACCCGCTGTTACCTCGAAACCACCGCCTTTTTAAAAGAAGCTATCGGCCTGTATGAGCATCTGGGGTTTGAGCATATCAATGCCCCGCTGGGCTGCACCGGGCATGTTGATTGTGAAGTTCGCATGCTAAAAGCGCTGTAATATTACACCGGCACGCCGCTATGAAAGCGGAACTCGCTATCCGGCGTTGAAATCAGCGCCGCTTCTGTTTCACCGAAGTAGCGCACGCGCGGCGCAATATCCTCTTTTGCAATCTGTTGCGCCAGTGTGAGGTAATCCTGATAATGGCGCGCTTCTGAGCGCAGCAACGACAGGTAAAATCTCTGCAAATCATCGTCAAGATACGGGGCCAGCGCTGCAAAACGCTCGCAGGATCGCGCCTCGATATACGCACCGCAAATCAGTTTATCAATGAGCGTCAGCGGTTCGTGCGTGCGTACCTCTTTTAACATCTCTTTTGCATAACGGCTGGCCGTGATCTTCACGTAAGGGATATTTCGCGCAATCATCGCTTCCCGTACTTGCCAGAAATGATGCAGTTCCTCTTTGATCAACAGCACCATGCTATCGATCAGCGCCTGGCCCCAGGGATCGTCCGTTTGCGGCATCACGCTTTTGCTAATCTGCTTATGAAGTGCAACGAAGTCCGGCTCCGGCCCTTCACGGAAGGTAAAGGCTTCATAAGGCTTTAGCCACGCCAGCAAAGCATCTGCTCCGCTTTTATCCGCCACATATTTGCGCACCAGCAGCATAGCGGTTTGCGCGGCTTTCAGCTCGCAAACCATATGATCGGTCAGCAGCAGCGGCAACATCGTTGGCTCGCGAGCTTTGTCTATCCAGGCCTGAGGCGTTGGGCAGTGGAGAAAATCTAAAATCGGGGCGAGTGTTTGCGCGTAGTCCATAGCGATTCCTTGCTTTGCGGCAGCGGGCGCTGCCGCAACTTTTACTTAGTGACGTACTCCGTCGTCTTCTTCGTCAACGTAGTCTTCGTCATCATCCTCGCCGTCTTCGCCGTTCGGGTCTTCGTAGTAAGTCCCCCAGCCATCATATTCAACGTCGAATTTCTCAGCCAGATTCAGCAGTTGTTCAACCTGGGCGTCAATCAGCTCGGCATTCAGCGCACATTCGCTGAGTACATCGCAACAGATAACGATCTCGCCGCCTTCCAGCTCCAGCTCTTCAGGCTCGGTGACTTCATAACCCAGCTTGAACGCCTCAACAGCGGCTTTCTCCAGCGTCTCGAAATCATCTGCCGACAGATGGTGCTCAATGGTGTACAGCGCATCAGGATCGCTGCCGTCCTCAAGCAATTCTTCGATAATCAAGCGCGTTTCTTCGCGCTGCTCTTCCAGGTGTTCTGCGTTTGCCATGGCTCGTTCCTCATTTGTGGCAGATATACTTATTGTCACACACCCAGGTCATTGCCTCCACTGTCAGGCGAAAAGAATTATCTTTAAGGGTTGATTTTGAATATTCATACATATAAATTGAATTTTAATTCAATAAATGGCTTGAACCATGAGAGGGAAACATGTCCGCCTTTTACCAGAAATCGTTTTTGAAATTACTCAATTTTACGCCTGCTGAAATCAATGCTCTGCTACAACTCGCCGCTCAACTCAAAGACGATAAGAAAAAAGGTAAGGAAGTACAGAAGCTTACCGGGAAAAATATCGCGCTCATCTTCGAAAAAGACTCAACCCGCACCCGTTGCTCTTTCGAAGTTGCCGCATTTGACCAGGGCGCACGCGTGACGTATCTCGGCCCGGCCGGGAGCCAGATTGGGCATAAAGAATCAATTAAAGATACCGCACGCGTTTTAGGCCGCATCTACGACGGTATTCAGTATCGCGGCTACGGCCAACATATTGTTGAAACGCTGGCGCACTACGCGGGCGTGCCGGTATGGAACGGTTTGACTGATGAATTCCATCCCACTCAGCTCCTGGCCGATTTGCTCACTATGCGCGAACATATGCCTGGCAAGGCGTTTAATCAGATGACGCTGGCCTATGCAGGGGATGCGCGGAATAACATGGGGAATTCCTTATTAGAAGCGGCCGCGCTGGTGGGGCTGAATTTACGGCTTGTCGCGCCCAAAGCCTGCTGGCCTGAAAGCAGTCTGGTTGCCGAATGCACCGCGCTGGCGGTGAAAAATGGCGGAAATATCACCCTTACTGAAGATATCGCGGCGGGTGTGAAAGAGGCTGATTTCATCTATACCGACGTCTGGCTGTCGATGGGCGAAGCGAAAGAGAAGTGGGCAGAGCGTATTGCACTGCTGCGTCCTTACCAGGTGAACAGCAAAATGCTGTCGTTAACCGGTAATCCGAACGTGAAGTTTTTGCACTGCCTGCCAGCTTTTCATGACGATCAAACGACGCTGGGTAAACAAATGGCGCAAGAATTCGCATTGCATGGCGGCATGGAGGTGACTGATGAAGTGTTTGAGTCCCCGGCGAGTATCGTTTTCGATCAGGCAGAGAACCGCATGCATACCATTAAAGCCGTAATGGTCGCGACGCTGAGCCAGTAACTGCCAGCACCGGTGAGGGGGCCGTCCCCCTCACACAGGTAACGCCAGGGACATTAGCTAACCAGTAATTTCACCACTACTTTTCGCACAGCCGCAGGCGCATTGACCGCACATAACGGTTTATGCACTTCGCCCGGATAGAAAACGACGAAGTCCCCTTCATTGAGCACCACGGTTTTTTCCTCTACGCCTTGCGCCAGGAAAGCTATGTCTTTATCCGCCAGCCAGTCGGTGTCCGGCGCGCCCGCAGGGTGCGTACTGAAGGTCATGCCCTCCTGCCCTTTCAGCACAATTTGAATATCCAGATAGCGAGCGTGATACTCCGCGCGACGCTCGGCAAAAGGCTGAGTCATATCTTCAGATACCAGATAAAACAGGCGGTTGCCGTCTATTTCATGCTTGCCAATGGCGGTCGTATCAGTGACATGCTGCTTAACATGCTCAATGGCCTGGCGCAGTTCTTCGGGCAGCCAGGGCTGTAGATTGTGAATATTGCCAACGATCATGGTTTAACCCTCGATATAAAACATCGTTTCATTTCTTGTTTTTATACGAGAATTCCCCCTGCCATACCACCCTTTTTTGCTGCAGTTTTGCGATAACGCATAGTTATCATAAATAAGTAATACATTATGTCGCGAACATATATTGCCCTGTTAAATTGCAGGCGAACCACTTTTTTAATACGGCAACATAGCTACCCGCAACAGCAATAACTGGATGATTAAAAAACGCGTAATTTGGCATACTTATTCACACAAACCGTTTGCTTTGGATAAATTGTGCATCGATCGCTTGATCCGCAAAAACAGCTGCGTATAATCCGGGACAATTTGCCGGGAGGAAGCATGAGCCAGAGTGTACGACAAGCGCGCTTACCGCGTCTGAATCAGGACGCTGGCCTGCCGTTTTTCTTTCCCGTTGCTAACCTATTCCACAGCCCCTCTGTTAGAGGGGCTTTTTTTTGCCCGGTCGTCAGGAGATAAACATGGCTAATCCGCTTTATCAGAAACATATCATTTCCATAAACGATCTCAGCCGCGATGAACTTTTGCTGGTGCTAGCCACCGCCGCCCGACTGAAGGCCAATCCACAGCCAGAACTGCTCAAGCACAAAGTGATTGCCAGCTGTTTTTTCGAAGCATCAACCCGCACACGCCTCTCTTTTGAAACGTCCATGCACCGTCTCGGCGCAAGCGTGGTTGGCTTCTCCGACAGCAGCAACACCTCGCTGGGTAAAAAAGGCGAGACGCTGGCGGACACCATTTCGGTTATCAGCACCTACGTGGACGCCATCGTTATGCGCCACCCGCAAGAGGGCGCAGCAAGGCTGGCGACAGAATTTTCCGGCGGTATTCCGGTGCTCAATGCGGGCGACGGCGCCAACCAGCACCCAACGCAGACCCTGCTTGACCTGTTCACCATTCAGGAAACTCAGGGGCGGCTGGAAAACCTGCATATCGCCATGGTGGGCGATTTGAAATATGGCCGCACCGTGCATTCGCTGGCGCAGGCGCTGGCGAAATTTAACGGCAACCGTTTCTACTTTATCGCGCCGGATGCGCTAGCGATGCCGCAATACATTCTCGATATGCTGGATGAAAAGGATATCGCCTGGAGTGTGCACGCCAGTATCGAAGAGGTGATGCCGGAAGTGGATATCCTTTATATGACCCGCGTGCAAAAAGAGCGTCTGGACCCGTCGGAATACGCAAACGTCAAAGCGCAGTTTGTTCTGCGTGCCAGCGACCTGGTCGGCGCTCGCAGCAATATGAAGGTACTGCATCCGCTGCCGCGCGTTGATGAAATCACAACTGACGTGGATAAAACCCCGCACGCCTGGTATTTCCAGCAGGCCGGTAATGGAATATTCGCTCGCCAGGCGTTGCTGGCGCTGGTTCTCAACCGCGGCTTGGTTCTGTAAGAGGAAACGATAATGACGCATGATAATAAACTTCAGGTCGAAGCCATCAAACGCGGCACCGTAATTGACCATATTCCGGCGCGGATAGGCTTTCAGCTTTTGTCCCTGTTCAAGCTGACGGAAACCGATCAGCGTATCACTATCGGTCTGAACCTGCCGTCCGGCGAAATGGGCCGCAAAGATCTGATTAAAATCGAAAATACTTTCCTGACCGACGAGCAGGTGAACCAGCTGGCGCTGTATGCGCCGCACGCGACGGTCAACCGTATCGACGAATATGAAGTGGTCGGCAAGTCTCGCCCAAGCCTGCCGGAGCATATTGTTGGTGTCCTGGTGTGCCCGAACAGTAACTGCATCAGCCACGCAGAGCCGGTCTCTTCCAGCTTTGCGGTAAAAAAACGCGCAGACGATATCGCACTGAAGTGTAAATACTGCGAGAAAGAGTTCTCGCACCATGTGGTGCTGGCAAACTAAGCCCGATGCTGCAAAAGCCGCCTTTGATTTCGCCATCAAAGGCGCAGCCTGAAGGAGAAAGTGTATAATAACCCGGTCACTTATTACCGCTGTCATTCAGGAGAAGTTATGACTAAAACCATCGCGACGGAAAATGCACCCGCAGCCATCGGCCCTTATGTGCAAGCTGTTGATCTCGGCAACATGATCCTGACCTCAGGTCAGATCCCGGTTGATCCGAAAACAGGTAGCGTACCGGAAGATGTTGCGGCGCAGGCTCGTCAATCGCTGGAAAATGTCAAAGCCATCGTCGAAGCCGCTGGTCTAAAAGTGGGCGACATTGTAAAAACGACGGTTTTTGTGAAGGATCTTAATGATTTTGCCACGGTGAACGCGACCTATGAAGCGTTCTTCACCGAGCACGACGCGACCTTCCCGGCACGTTCTTGTGTGGAAGTAGCGCGCCTGCCTAAAGATGTCAAAATTGAGATCGAAGCGATCGCGGTGCGCCGCTAAGCTTCATCAGCAATAAAGGCAGCTTCGGCTGCCTTTTTATTTACCGCTTGCCAGCCGCCTGGAGCAGTTTCTCCAGTGGGTACACCGCTGCAACCACGACTTCGTCCTGAATTTCCGCCGCACTGTCCAGCTCGCGCTGAATAGAGACTTTTTCCGACTCGTCAAGCACACCCTGCCGCGCCAGCAAATCCGTCAGCCGCATCCCCATCGACGCCAGCTTATCGACCTGGTGGATAACAGGCGTTATCGCCCGCAGCTGATAATTACGCTCGCTGAGCGCCAGCGCCTGCTGCGTGTTGTTCTGCCAGAGCGTAAAAAGCTGGCGTAGCGCCGCTGCGCTGTCCTTATCGTTAGCATCACTGACCAGCCGCTCCACCCTGAAATTCATCTGGCGAACGGTAGTGCTCTCGGCGGGCAATGCGTCAACAAAACGGTTAAGCGGTTCAAATTGATGGTAATTACCCGCCTGGAACTTCAGGTGATTACGCGTGTAATAGTGCGCGGGTTCCACCGCCTGCGCCAGAATTTGCAACGGCAGAATATCAGCGCTGTTTGCCAGGCGGATAAACTGAACCTGCTGCTGGCTGTGTTGCTGCAAGCCAACAGACACCGCCGACCAGCTATCCATCGCCTGAAGGCGGGTATACATGTTGCTGACATCCACCACATCCTGTGCTGACCATAGCCGCTCCGCCACCGCAAAAGCGCGGGGCCAAAGTTTGATATCCAGCACCGGCGCGGCCACATTTTCCGCCCACAGCGCAACTTCACCGCCCAGCAGATTGTCCTGCTGGCTGGCATCCGGCACCGCTGGCGCAATACCCGGCGGCACCGTATTTAAGCGAGTTCCGGTGACCGGATAACGTACGTTGCCCAGCAGAAAATAGCCGTCGAGTTTATCTGCGTTGAGCGTCAGCACCGGGCGCGTTTCGCTCATCCAGGTATCGACGGAAAAAGTGACCTGATTTTCGCTGCGCCAGACGATATTTTGCACGGCCCGGCGCGACTTACCGTCGAAATCAATAAACCCTCGCCAGCCAGTTTCCCCCTTGACCAGCGTAAAACTGCCCGTAACCGGGCTGCCTTTCAGGCGCGGCATAGAAAATGACCAGCTCCGGGGATGGTCAGTCGCGCTCAGTTTGTCCACACCGTTTAAGCCCTGCGGCACCAGCTCGTTACGGTAGTGATATGCGCTATATTGCGGCTGATCGAGGTAAAAACCGGTAGAAAGTATCCCTTTGTAGCCTTTTTTAGCGACCTCACCCAACGCATCCTGCCCCTGCCAGGACTGGATCAGAATGCTTTTGGGCAGCGAAGGATGGTAAATTTCATCCCACCCCACCATTTTCCGCTGATGCTTTTCAAGGATTTTTTCCAGCTTACGGTTGAACCAGGCCTGCAATGCGTGGCTGTCCGCCAGATTGTTTTGCTGCATAAACTGCTGGATAGCCGGGTTGTTTTTCCACTGCGTATCATCCACTTCATCGCCGCCAATATGCACCCAGGGATCGGGGAAGATAGCCGCCAGTTCGCTGACGATCGTCTCTGCAAAGCGATATGTTTCTTCTTTTGTGGGATCAAGTACCGGTTTCAGCACGCCCCACTGGCGCGCCATCGTATACGGCCCCGGCGCGCTCATCAGTTCCGGGTACGCCACGGCAATGGCTGAAGCATGCCCCGGCATATCAATTTCCGGCACAACGCGAATACCGCGCGCGGTGGCATAACGCACGACCTCGCGCATCTCTTCGGCGCTGTAATACAGACCGTCGCTGGCAAGCTGCGTTAGCTTTGGATACTGCGCTGAAGCGAAGCGCCAGCCCTGGTCATCCGCCAAATGCCAGTGCAGAACGTTCAGTTTTGCCGCCGCCATGCCGTCAATCTGCCGTTTGATATCGGCAACAGGCAGAAAATGACGCGCCGAATCAAGCAGCACGCCTCGCCAGGGAAAGCGCGGCGAATCTTCAATCGTCACCCACGGCAACGCGCTATTCTCTGCCCCGTTTTGTATTAATTGCAGTAAGGTTTCCATACCATGCAGCGCGCCAAAACGGCTATTCGCCGCGAGCGTGACGCCGCGGGCATCCACCGTCAGCGTGTAGCTTTCGTCACTGTCTGGCTCAGGTTGCGGCGCAACTTTTTGGGCGATAATAATATTAATATCAGCATGTTGTGATTTATTATCCGCAGGTTGCAGCGTCCAGCCCGTTTGCTGTGCAATGCGCGCCCGCAGCCGGTTCGCTGCATCGTCAAGCGTGTCGCCCGTGATGCGAACCGACACGCGATCGTTTAACACCAGCATCCCTGGTGTGGCAGGAGACTCCACTTTTGTGGGCCACGGCATCAGCGGCAACTCCCCTGCGGGCGCGCCAAAGGCAGAAAAACCAAGCAGCAGCCCGGCAGTTAATACGCTGTAACGTAACATGAATGTTCCTTATTCGCCTGTCGGTGCAGACGCTAAACTCGCGAGCCGGAGGAAGTAAACATTTTGTTAACATGGGCATATTTTACCGTCAAGCGCAGGGGATGACCGGGATCACAGGTCGGGCAAATTGAGACAATACCCGCAATGACTTTACAGTTCGTGAAAGCAAGGCTGGGATAACCGGCAAAGAAAGCGACATGCGAAGCGGGTTCATGTTTTCACAGCGCTTTGATATAAATACAAAATATAAATATGATGAGTAATATACGTGCGCTAAATTTAATCAAACCTACGCACAATGATACGCAATTTACTGGCAGCGCACGGTGTCACCTCCCCCTAAGAAGTGTATAAACCAGATATTACTCATTGTTGTAATATATGTTCCGGTGCAAAACTTGCCCATTCTTCGAACCGTGATTCAGGAACCTGATAGAACATATGCAAAACCGGCTGACGATCAAAGACATTGCGCGATTAAGCGGCGTGGGGAAATCCACGGTTTCTCGCGTACTGAACAATGAAAGCGGCGTAAGCCAGCGCACGCGCGAGCGCGTAGAAGCGGTGGTGAATCAGCACGGTTTCTCCCCTTCCCGCTCTGCCCGCGCCATGCGGGGCCAAAGCGACAAAGTCGTGGCCATTATTGTTTCCCGTCTGGATTCGCTGTCTGAAAATCTCGCCGTGCAAACCATGCTGCCCGCCTTTTATGCGCGGGGCTATGACCCTATCATGATGGAAAGCCAGTTTTCGCCGCAGCTGCTGGAAGAACACCTTGAAATGCTGCGCCATCGAAATATTGACGGCGTGGTGCTGTTTGGTTTCACCGGTGTACCGGAAAAAGTGCTGACGGCCTGGCAGTCGTCGCTGGTGCTGCTTGCCCGCGACGCTAACGGCTGCTCTTCGGTCAGCTACGATGACGACGGTGCGATTGGGCTTTTGATGGGCAAGCTTTACGAGCAAGGCCACCGCCATATCAGTTATCTTGGCGTGCCCCACACGGATATCACCACCGGCAAGCGCCGTCACGAAGCCTATCTGGCATTTTGCAAAACGCACCAGCTTGCGCCGCAATCGGTGCTTCCCGGCCTTGCGATGAAGCAAGGTTACGAGCATGTCGCGGATGTCTTGACGCCAAAAACCACAGCACTGGTCTGTGCAACCGATACGCTGGCCATCGGCGCCTGCAAATATTTGCAGGAACAACGCATAGAAAACCTTCAGCTTGCCAGCGTCGGCAACACCCCGCTGATGAAATTTCTCCACCCGGAAATTATCACCGTCGATCCCGGTTATGCGGAAGCAGGCCACCAAGCCGCAGCACAGTTAATTGAACAGGTAAATGGACGCGCTGAACCGCGTCAGATACTGATCCCCGCCAGACTCGCCTGAGATCTTTTTTGGATGTCATACAGATAATTGTGATCTTTACCTGATTTCGGGAACGTTCCCATTTTCAAAAAGTTAACCCACGGTTACGCTCATCAGCGGTCACTACGCATCATTTCTCACCCCGAGAGGCATCATGATGAGCAAAGTTAAACAATCCGACATTGACAGTCTGATCGCACTGGTGGGCGGGCGCGAAAACATCGCCACCGTCAGCCACTGTATTACGCGGTTACGCTTCGTGTTGAACAATCCGGCTTTAGCCTCCCCTAAAGCTATTGAAGCGTTACCGATGGTCAAAGGCTGCTTTACCAATGCCGGGCAATTCCAGGTAGTGATCGGCACAAATGTGGGCGATTACTACCAGGTTCTTTGCAGCACTACTGGTCTGGCCCATGCTGATAAAGAGCAGGCGAAACAGGCCGCCCGGCAAAATATGAAGTGGCACGAACGCCTGATCTCCCACTTCGCCGAGATCTTCTTCCCGCTGCTGCCTGCGTTAATCAGCGGCGGTTTGATCCTCGGCTTTCGTAATGTGATAGGCGACGTACCGATGAGCAATGGCCAGACGCTTGCGCAGATGTACCCCCCGCTAAAAACGCTATATGACTTCCTGTGGCTTATCGGCGAAGCAATCTTCTTCTATTTACCGGTCGGGATCTGCTGGTCGGCGGTGCGCAAGCTTGGCGGCACGCCAATCCTGGGGATTGTGTTAGGCGTCACGCTGGTTTCACCGCAGCTAATGAATGCTTACCTGCTCGGTGTGGATACGCCACAGGTCTGGGATTTCGGCCTGTTTACCATCGCGCAGGTGGGTTATCAGGCGCAGGTGATCCCGGCGCTGCTGGCAGGACTTGCGCTCGGCATGATTGAGACAAACCTCAAACGGCTGGTGCCGGATAACCTCTATCTGGTGGTGGTGCCGGTCTGCTCGCTGATGCTGGCGGTGTTTCTTGCCCATGCGTTTATCGGCCCGTTTGGCCGCCTGGTGGGCGACGGCGTGGCCTGGGCGGTGAAGCATCTGATGAGCGGCGGTTTTGCGCCCGTCGGCGCGGCGCTGTTCGGCTTCCTCTATGCACCGCTGGTGATAACCGGCGTGCATCAGACGACGCTTGCCATTGATATGCAGATGATCCAGAGCATGGGCGGCACGCCGGTATGGCCGCTGATCGCGCTGTCTAATATCGCCCAGGCATCGGCAGTGGTCGGTATTATTATCTCCAGTCGCAAATCGGGCGAACGTGAAGTCTCTGTTCCGGCGGCTATCTCTGCCTACCTCGGGGTGACAGAACCGGCAATGTACGGTATCAACCTGAAATACCGCTTTCCAATGCTGTGCGCCATGATTGGTTCTGGCCTGGCCGGGTTGTTATGCGGCCTGCAAGGCGTGATGGCGAACGGCATCGGCGTCGGTGGCCTGCCGGGCATCCTTTCGATACAACCTACCTACTGGCAAGTTTTTCTCCTCGCAATGGGCGTAGCGGTAATCATTCCGATGGCCCTGACCTCGTTCGTGTACTTGCGCAAGTCCCGCCTGGGCACCTTGCAGATTGTTTAGTCTTCTGTTTTTGGGGCGCATTGCGCCCCCCTTTTTTACCAGGAAAAAGCTATGAATACCCTTCCCCTTCCACACTGGTGGCAAAACGGTGTTATTTATCAGATTTACCCCAAAAGTTTCCAGGACACGACGGGCAGCGGCACGGGCGACTTGCGTGGGGTGATTGCTCGCCTCGACTATTTGCGCACCCTGGGGGTGGATGCTATCTGGCTGACACCGTTTTATATCTCCCCTCAGGTGGATAACGGCTATGACGTCGCCAATTACACGGCGATTGATCCGCTCTATGGCACGCTGGACGATTTTGACGAGCTGGTCACGCAGGCGCACCGGCGCGGGATCCGGCTGATACTGGATATGGTGTTTAATCACACCTCAACGCAGCATGTATGGTTCCAGGCCGCGCAAGACCCGCAAAGCCCGTATCGCTCGTTCTATATCTGGCGCGACGGCGAACCCACAATGCCGCCCAATAACTGGCAGTCGAAATTCGGCGGCAGCGCGTGGCGCTGGCATAGCCAGAGCAACCAGTACTATTTACATCTCTTCGCGCCTGAACAGGCAGATCTCAACTGGGAAAACCCGCTGGTGCGGCAAGAGCTAAAAAAGGTGTGCGACTTCTGGGCCGATCGGGGTGTTGATGGTTTACGGCTTGATGTGGTGAATTTAATCGCCAAAGATCAGGATTTCCCGAGCGATCCCGATGGTGACGGGCGTCGCTTCTACACCGACCTGCCGCGCACCCACGCTTTTTTACAGGAGATGAGCCGCGATGTGTTCCGCCCGCGCGAGCTGATGACGGTCGGCGAAATGTCCTCAACCACGCTGGAAAACTGCCAGCGTTACGCCGCGCTCGATGGCAGCGAACTTTCCATGACCTTCAATTTTCACCATCTGAAAGTGGACTACCCCAACGGTGAAAAATGGACGCTGGCCCGCCCCGATTTTGTGGCGCTTAAAGCGCTGTTTCGCAACTGGCAGCAAGGTATGCATAACGTGGCATGGAATGCGCTGTTCTGGTGTAACCACGATCAGCCTCGCGTCGTCTCACGTTTTGGTGAAGAGGGAGCATTGCGCGTACCCAGTGCAAAAATGCTGGCGATGGTGCTGCACGGTATGCAAGGCACGCCCTACATTTTTCAGGGCGAAGAGATAGGCATGACCAACCCGCACTTTTCACGCATCACCGACTATCGCGATGTGGAAAGCCACAATATGTTCGCCACGCTGCGCGCCGCCGGTCGCGATGGCGACGAACTGCTGGCTATCCTCGCCAGCAAATCCCGCGATAACGGGCGCACGCCCATGCAGTGGACTTCGCGAAAAAACGCCGGGTTCACCACTGGCGAGCCGTGGATTGACTTGTGCAATAACTATCGCGAGATCAATGTGGAGAACGCTATTGGTGACGTTGATTCGGTGTTTTATACCTATCAAACCCTGATTAGCTTACGCAAAACCTTGCCGCTGCTCACCTGGGGAGATTATGAGGATCTCCTGCCTGACCATCCGGGCTTGTGGTGTTACCGTCGGCAATGGCAGGGTCAGACACTACTGGTGGTGGCTAACCTGCTCCGAACCTGCCAGGTGTGGCAGCCCGCCGCCATGCCGGGGCGCTGGGAATTACTGCTCGGTAACTATGTCGAGGTCTCTCCCGCGCCCGGTGAAATGTCCTTACGCCCTTACGAAGCGGTGTGGTGGCTACAGCAGTAATTCACCCTCATAAAAACGTGGCAAAAACAGCAGGCATAAACTTGCTGTTTTTGCTGAATTTTTATCCACAAAAATATTCAGACTTGTCTGAAGCCTCTGACGCCCGTCCTCTGCGCCATCAGATTTTTACTTTGTTCCAGGTCAAAAAAAACGTAAACATGTTTGATGCAAATCACTATATATAGAACTTAGAATGCATCCCGGCCCTATATGTTGTATTAATCGACTAATATTCAAACAAGCAAGCCATTTTAGTTACGGCGCGCTCTGTGGATAAAAATGGCCAACATGGGACGAACTCACTGGTATTCGTAATGAATAAATTTCCGGTCAGCTCTTCCTTCATTGTGGATAACCTGTTTTCAAAGATGGAGTGATCATGACACCGCATGTGATGAAACGAGACGGCTGCAAAGTGCCTTTCAAATCAGAGCGCATTCAAGAGGCGATTTTGCGTGCAGCTAAAGCAGCGGGAGTCGATGACGCAGACTATTGCGCCACCGTCGCGGCAGTTATCAGTGAACAAATGCAGGGTCGCTCGCAGGTAGATATAAGCGAGATCCAGACTGCCGTAGAAAACCAGTTAATGTCCGGGCCGTATAAACAACTGGCGCGCGCCTATATTGAATATCGCCACGACCGCGATATCTCCCGTGAGAAGCGTGGTCGTCTCAATCAGGAAATTCGCGGGCTGGTGGAGCAGACCAACCCGGCACTGCTCAACGAAAACGCCAACAAAGACAGTAAAGTGATCCCGACCCAGCGCGACTTGCTGGCGGGGATCGTGGCGAAACACTATGCACGCCAGCACTTGTTACCGCGCGATGTGGTACTGGCGCATGAACGTGGCGAGATCCATTATCACGATCTGGACTACTCTCCGTTTTTCCCGATGTTTAACTGCATGCTGATCGATCTGAAAGGCATGCTCACCCAGGGTTTTAAAATGGGTAACGCGGAGATTGAACCGCCAAAATCCATTTCTACCGCTACAGCCGTGACCGCGCAGATCATCGCCCAGGTTGCCAGCCATATTTATGGCGGCACCACGATTAACCGTATCGATGAGGTGCTGGCACCGTTCGTTACCGCCAGTTTCGAAAAACACCGTAAGGTCGCGCAGGAGTGGCAGATCCCGGATGCGGACGGCTACGCGCATAGCCGCACAGAGAAAGAGTGCTATGACGCCTTCCAGTCGCTGGAATATGAGGTGAATACGCTGCATACCGCTAACGGTCAGACGCCGTTCGTCACCTTTGGTTTCGGTCTGGGTACCAGCTGGGAATCGCGCCTGATCCAGCAGTCTATTCTGCGTAACCGAATTGCAGGCCTGGGTAAAAACCGTAAAACCGCTGTGTTCCCGAAACTGGTGTTTGCTATCCGCGACGGTCTTAATCATAAGTTTGACGATCCGAACTACGACATCAAGCAGCTGGCGCTGGAATGCGCCAGCAAGCGTATGTACCCGGATATCCTCAATTATGATCAAGTAGTAAAAGTTACCGGTTCGTTTAAAACCCCAATGGGCTGCCGCAGTTTCCTCGGTGTGTATGAGGAGAATGGCGAGCAGATCCACGATGGGCGTAATAACCTTGGCGTTATCAGCCTGAACCTGCCGCGTATTGCGCTGGAGGCTAAAGGTAACGAAGAGGCCTTCTGGGCGCTGCTGGATAGCCGCCTGCAACTGGCGCGTAAAGCATTGATGACGCGTATCGCTCGCCTCGAAGGGGTGAAAGCGCGGGTCGCGCCTATTCTGTATATGGAAGGGGCGTGTGGTGTACGTCTGAATGCGGATGACGACATTTCTACCATTTTCAAAAATGGCCGGGCGTCTATTTCTCTGGGCTATATCGGTATCCACGAAACCATTAATGCGCTGTCTGGTAATCAGCATATTTATGATAGCGAAACGTTGCGGGCGAAGGGTATTGCTATCGTTGAGCGTTTGCGTAAAGCGGTGGATGAGTGGAAAGAGGAGACGGGTTACGGCTTTAGTCTGTACAGCACGCCGAGTGAGAACTTGTGCGATCGTTTCTGCCGCCTTGATACCGCCGAGTTTGGTGTTGTCGAAGGCGTAACCGATAAAGGGTATTACACCAATAGCTTCCATCTGGACGTTGAGAAGAAGGTGAATCCGTACGACAAAATTGATTTTGAAGCACCGTATCCGCCTTTAGCCAGTGGGGGTTTTATTTGCTACGGCGAGTATCCGAATATTCAGCATAATCTGCGGGCGCTGGAGGATGTGTGGGATTACAGCTATCAGCATGTGCCGTATTACGGTACCAATACGCCTATTGATGAGTGTTATGAGTGCGGTTTTACCGGCGAGTTTGCCTGCACCAGTAAAGGCTTTACCTGCCCGAAATGCGGCAACCATGATGCCTCCCGCGTGTCGGTGACTCGCCGCGTATGTGGTTATCTCGGCAGCCCTGACGCACGTCCGTTCAACGCCGGTAAGCAGGAAGAGGTCAAACGCCGCGTTAAACACCTGGGTAACGGGCAAATCGGCTAAATACCAGGCATTGTTTGGCCACAGAGCGAAATTTTTTCAAAGCAGATTATCCGGGAAATTTCGCAAAACAGTTGGCGTCATGACAAGGCGGCAAGTGAGCGTGTCCCGTGGAGCTTACATAAGTAAGTGACCCGGGCGCGCGAAAGCAGCCAACGCAGCCATGGCGTCAAATGTGCAGCGAAAATTCGCAAAACAAGTGGCGTCATGACAAGGCGGCAATTGAGCGAGTCCCGTGGAGCTTACATAAGTAAGTGACGCGGGCGCGCGAAAGCAGCTAACGCAGCCATGGCGTCAAATGTGCAGCGAAAAGGGATTGATATGAATTACCACCAATACTACCCCGTCGACATCGTCAACGGCCCCGGCACGCGCTGCACCCTGTTCGTTTCCGGCTGCGTGCACGAATGCCGCGGCTGCTATAACAAGAGTACCTGGCGTGTGGATTCCGGCGTGCCATTCACGCAGGAGATGGAAGATCAGATTATTGCGGATCTCAACGATACGCGTATTAAGCGCCAGGGGCTTTCGCTTTCCGGCGGCGATCCGCTGCACCCGCAGAACGTGCCGGAGATCTTAAAGCTGGTTACGCGCATCCGTGCTGAGTGCCCCGGCAAAGATATCTGGCTATGGACCGGTTATAAGATAGACGAGCTGAATGCGGCTCAGCGCGAGGTAGTGGATCTGATTAACGTTCTGATCGACGGCAAGTTCGTGCAGGATCTCAAAGATCCGATGCTTATCTGGCGCGGCAGCAGCAACCAAGTCGTCCATCACCTGCGTTGATATCGCTCTTCTTCAGTGCGATGAAATATATACCGATGCCGGATGAATCGGTGGTATCGCAAAACTTTTCTGCATGCGTTTCACCTCTTCGGCAGGCGACAGGCCAAAAAGCCGCTTAAACTCGCGGCTGAATTGCGACGGGCTTTCATACCCGACAGCATAACTTGCCGCAGCAGCGGTGACCTGCTGGCGAACCATCAACATCCGCGCCTGATGCAGGCGGACCGATTTAACGTACTGCATCGGCGGCATACTGGTTATCGCTTTGAAATGGCTGTGAAATGTCGGCACGCTCATCCCGGCTTCCAGTGCCAGCTGCGTCAGTTTTAACGGCTCAGTATAAGTCGCATGAATGCGCCGCAGCGCTTTGCTGATTTTGCCGAATTGCCCCTGCAACGCCAGCGCGGCGCGCATCGCTTTTCCCTGCGCTCCGGTCAATACGCGAAAATAGAGCTCGCGCACCCGCCCTGGGCCAAGAATTGCCGCCTCAGCAGGATTGCCAAGCACGTCCAGCAAGCGCAACACCGCACTTTTTACCGTCTCATCCATCGGGCTGGACATCATACTTTGCGGCGCGGCGTAAAACGTCGGCGTATCGTGCTGCTCAATTTGCAGCATCACCTCGGCGGCGAGCTGAAAATCGAGGTGCAGATAAATGGCGAGCAGCGGATGTTCTGCCGAGGCATCGGTTTCCATCACAAACGGTACCGGCACCGAGACCGCCAGGTAATGTTGCTCGTCATAAAGATAGATTTGCTGATTAAAATAACCTCGCTTGCTGCCCTGACAGACAATCACGACCCCGGGATCGTAAAGCACCGGCGTTCTGGCAAGGGGACGATCGGCGCGCAGAATACGCACGTCGGCAAGCGCAGTCAGGTTGTACCCCTCCTGCGGAGCGAGCGCTTTTAGTAATTCAACCATTGCCGACATTGCGCCTCCTCATAAGATCAGGCAATAAAAAGAGAAAAAATGGCCTAAAAATCCAGCAGCCTGCCGAATAGTATGCAACTTCCATATTCCACGGGAGTACGCGTTATGTCATCTGCAAAAACTGTCTTTATTACTGGCGTCAGCAGCGGCTTTGGACGGGCGCTAGCGCAGGAGGCGCTGTCTGCGGGCCACCGGGTCGTTGGTACCGTACGTAACCGCGAAGCACAACAGGTTTTCGAAGCGCTAAATACGCACCGGGCATTTGCCCGCCAGCTGGATGTCACGGACGTTGCGCGTTGCAACGAGGTGATTAACGAGATCGAAGCGACCCTCGGGCCAATTGATGTGCTGGTGAACAACGCGGGTTACGGCCATGAGGGCATCCTTGAAGAATCCCCGCTCGAACAGATGCGCCACCAGTTCGACGTCAATGTGTTTGGCGCGGTCACGATGATCAAAGCGGTGCTGCCGGGCATGCGCCAGCGCCGCCGCGGGCACATTATCAATATTACCTCAATGGGGGGTTTTATTACCCTGCCAGGTATCGCCTACTACTGCGGCAGCAAATTTGCGCTGGAAGGCATTTCTGAAACCTTAGGTAAAGAGGTGAAACCCTTTGGACTCCACGTGACGGCCGTCGCGCCAGGATCGTTTCGTACCGACTGGGCCGGGCGCTCGATGATCCGCACGCCTCGCGCGATTGCTGATTACGATGCGCTTTTCGATCCCATTCGCCAGGCGCGCGAGGCAAAAAGCGGTAAGCAACCTGGCGATGCCGTCAAAGCGGCGCGCGCCATTTTAACGATTATCGATAGCGACACGCCGCCTGCACATCTATTGCTCGGCAGCGACGCACTCACGCTGGTGCGGGAAAAGCTGGCAACGCTGAGCGCGGAAATCGATGCCTGGGAAACGCTGACCCGCTCCACCGACGGCTAATTAAAAACGGCTCACACACTCCATCGCCACCGCTTTGAAAGCAGCAAAATCTTTGCAGGCGCAAAGCCTGGCGGTGGCGCGCTCGCGCAGGAAGGTGACAAAAATATCGTAAATTGCCATCGCTTCTTCGTATTCGCTCTTACTTATCGCGAGCAAAAAGATAACGTGAGCCGTCTCTTCTCCCCATGAGATCCCTCCCGGAGCCAGCACGGTATATACCACCGTTTTTTTCGCCAGCAACCCCAGGGCGTGGGGCAGCGCGATACCTTCACCGAACATGGTGCTGACAATCGCTTCACGCTCAACAACCGATTCCAGAAACTCCGCATCGACAAAGCCCTCATCCTGTAGCTTCTCGCAGAGAGTTTTGAACAGCGTTTGCCTGTCCATCGCACCGTCGATAATGCAAAAATGCGCGGCATCAAAATATTTGTTCAGCATCCACGGGCGTGTTCTGTCCACCAGCACCAGTTTGCCAATCTGCTCTAACTGGTAATCCGTCGGGAACGGCGCGATCGTCACAACGGGCTTATCCTTTTCACGAATACGCGCGGTAGAAATAACAAAATCTTCGCTGAGATCGTCGCACTGCTCGTACTCACGCAGCGTCACCGTGCGAGTCACCACGATTTGGGGATACTTCCGCGCCAGCACCGCTTCAATCATACGCGCCATCGCATTGCCCGCATCGCACACCAGCAGCACGCGCGGCTGGCGCTGATAACCAATATTGTAATGACGCTCCAGACCAACGCCGATGTGCAGAACCAGGAAACCGACTTCGTTTTCGCTGATGGTGTAAGGCGTGTATTTTCCCCAGCTCGACACCGCCGCCAGCGTCATATCCCATGCCATCGGGTAGTGCTGTTTAATATTTTCCAGCAGCGGGTTCGGCAGCATTATCTGGTAGCGCACCCGTGTGATCATGGTTTTGATATGAGTCAGCAGGTCGGCGTGCAGTTGGGCATCATTTTGCAGATTGTAGTTATAGTGCGTATTGATATAGCCAAGAATATAATTTACCAGCGTTTCATCATCGTCAGCGCTGATGGCGCTCGGGGCAATCTCCTGCACTCGCCGCCCGGCGATTTGCACGCGTAACCAGTGTTCTTCCGCCGCAGCCTGCGGTTTACCAGCCAGTTGTTGCAACACGGCTGCGATATCCCGCGCCGCATTGCGCACGCTTTCGTCATCCTCCTCCGCGCTGAACTCCGGCAGCGGATAACCTTCGCTGATACGACGCACCGCAACCGCACAGTAGAGGCGAATAAACAGCTCTCCTTCATCGGTCAGGCGAATGTGATACTGGCTAAAACAGTCGTGCAGCACCGGCAGCAGCGCCTGCAAAACCTCAGCGTTAAGCGCCTCTTCCACAATCAGCGGATTGTGAATATTTTGCTGCGCCAGCTGCCACAATAAATCCGTCAGGCAGGTACGCAGCGCCATTTCGCTGCCGAACAGCTTCATGCCGTGGCGCGGGCGTGTTTCCAGCGTCAGGTGATAACGAGCAAACCACTCCCGCACGTCAGCCATATCATTTTGCAACGTAGCGCGGCTGACAAACCATTCATCCGCCAGGTCTTCAAGCTTGAGCGAAAACGCCGAAGTCAAAAAGCGCACCACCAGATAGTGCACGCGCTCCTGCCCGTTACGCGGTATGCGCAGCGCGCGCGGGCGCGCCGCCTGCAAATGCTGGTAACGCATCGCATCACTGATTTTAAGCTGATAACCACTGCCGCGGTTTAAGACAAACTGCGCGCCGTGATTTTCCAGCAAGGCATTGAGTGCGGTGATATCGGCCCGAACGGTACGTGTAGAGACAGACAACCGCTGCGCCAGTTCATCCTGCGGCAGCGTCTCGTTTTGCAACATCATAAAAAGTTGCGCTAAACGTTGGTTCGGGAATCGCAAATCAGTGTCCTCTCACAGCTCTGGTGCCGGGTGAAATAACGGGCTGCACCGGCGCGTAACCCGGCGCAAAGTGCACTGTGCCGCCCCCGACAATACGAAAACGCGTAATATTCACGGCACTGATTCAACACTTATCACCCCCACGCCTGGTTAGCAATGCTCAGAGAGCAGGGAGGTGACCCCTCGACCCCGACGATAACCGGTGCAAGGGGTAATGTGTACGGCTAGTTAAGCAGTTTGCGAGTGATCTCCAGCAATTTGCGTACATCTTCCGGGCGGGTGTTGCCGCTGGCTTTATCAATGATTGAGCTATAAATATGCGGAATAATTTTGCTGACCCCCGCGTCCAGCGCGATGTGCAGGATCTCGCCAAAATTATCCAGATCGATTCCGCCCGTTGGCTCCAGCCAAAAATCATGACGCGCGCAGGCGTTGGCAACAGCCAGGTACTCGTCGCGGCATTTCAGCCCGCCCATCGGGAAATACTTAATCGAGCTGCCGCCCATATCTTTTAGCAGCGCGATGGCTGTTTCTACCGGCACAATTGCATCGGCAGCCTGGCTGCTCAACGGCCCGGTGGAGATTTTCACCAGCCCCGGCGTACCGGTCGGGGAAACCAGACCATTAACCACGGTTTCGCTCTGCCCCAACAGCGCGCGGCTGGTTGCCACGCCGGTAAACACCTGGTTTACGTGCTGCGGCTGCACTTCGCGGGAGATGGCGCTCACCATCGCGGACTGGTTGGGATCGCCTGCGCCAAGCCCGACAGAGAGGGCGTTATCAATGCGCGCGGCGTACTCGCGCATATCCGCCACCGCGCTTGCCACGTCCGGGTAATTTTTCGACAACACCCCGACCAGCACATGCCCTTCTGCGGCTTCAAAAATCGCACTGGCGTTCTCTTTGCTGCCTGCCAGTACGTTCAGGCACACGCGGTGCTGGTAAAAGTTCGGCGTCAGTTTCATGCGGTTTGCTCCTTGTTGAGTTCTTCAGCGATGCGGTGGAAAACAATCTCCAGTTGCTCAGCGCTGACGCTGCGCACATCGGCTTCGATAATGCCTTCGTTGGCTTTATAACCACGAAAATAGATAGCGTATTGCCCCTGTTTCAGCGCGCTGACCAGCTCGCCGGTCGCGATGCCGGTGACGGCTTCATCGAATTTGATTTCGCTGCGTGCGATATCCCGCCCTGCGCTGTCCCATACCACGCGTGCGCTTACGCCTTGCAACGTATTGAGTTGCTCAATAAAAGGCGTCATTTTGCTCACCATCTCCGCCCCGCTCTCTTTCGTCGCGCTGAGATAGTGTTCAATGGCGCAGGTCAGGCCGAGAATGCCCTCTTTACCCACTTTCATGGCGCGGCCAATGCCCGCCGTCTGGCGCTTCACCCACTCGACATATTGCGTCTTGCCAATCACCAGCCCGCTCGTGGGCCCTTCAATGGCCTTCGCGCCGCTGTAGATAACTAAATCCGCACCCGCACGGTAGTAACATTGCAGGTCTTCTTCGGCGGCAGCATCCACGATAAGAGGCAAGTTGTGTTTGCGCGCCACCACCACTGCCTGCTCCACGCTGAGCATGCTTTTCTGCACACAATGGTGCGACTTTATGTAAAGGATTGCCGCCGTGCGGGGCGAGATGGCGGCAGCCAGCTGATCGACTGAACACTCGTTGGCATAGCCCGCTTCCACCACTTTGCCGCCGCCCAGCGCCACCATCGTGCCGACCGGCGCGCCGAAGTTCACGTTGTGCCCACGCGGCAGCACGATTTCGTTGTTCTCAATCGTTGTGCTGTGCAGGTTTTCCAGCAGCCAGTCGCTCTCTTTGACCAGCACGGCAGCCACGGACTGGGCGATGCCTGCCGAGGCGCACGAGACAACCGTCGCGCTCTCCACATCCAGCAGTTTTGCGATGTACGCCCCGGTTTTATTCACCAGGTCTTTCATTTCAAAGTAAAGATTCATGCCGCTAACTACCGCATCCACCACTTCCGGGCGTGGCGTGGAAACCCCCAGCGCAGTCATACGACCGGAAGCATTAATCACCTGTTTTAATTGATACTTATCATAAATCGAAGGCATTTTCTGCGCTCCCTTGTTCGGTTAAATAGCCCTGGCCTGCGCGGATCACGGCCAGCGGCGTGAGCAACTGTTCAGCGTGCAAACTCTCCTGCTCAGCATCGGTAAACAGCACCGGCTGGCGACGCAGGTCGAACAGGGTCAGATCCGCATCGTAACCCACCGCCAGGCGGCCTTTTTGCTTCAGGCGCAACACCTCTGCGGCGTGTTCGGTGACACAGGCAATCACCTGCGGCAAAGAGAGGCCAATGGCGAGAAACTTAGACATCACGTGCGCCAGCGAGCGCACCGGGCCATTGATACGGTTGCGGCAATAAATATCCGAGCTGATGGTATGCGGAAGGATACCCAGGCTGATGGCCTGCTTCGCCACGGCAAAACTAAAGCTGGCGCCGCCATGCCCGACGTCTAAGCGCACGCCACGGGCTAACGCCCTGGAGACAGAAGCGCGCAGCGCGCCTTCCGGGGACAAAATGCGGTTAGGTTTACCGTTATAGCAGTGGGTGATGATGTCGCCGGAGGTTAACAGCTCCGCGATGTCGTCAAGGTTTGGCGGGTTGTTGCCAATATGCACCATCAGCGGCAGGCCGCCGCTCTCTTTCTGGATAGCCTTCGCGCACTCAAGCGGAGCGATACCGTTTTCACCGACCACGCTGCTGCTCATGCGTGCTTTTAAACCGACGATAAAATCCGGGTGGCGCGTTAGCGCATCGCGTACCGCCCCGGCATCGATATTGTTCATATTGGCCAGTTCGTTTTGCGCGATAAGCCCCACGCGGGAAATATTCAGCAATGCGTAGACGTCCGTCACCGCCTGGCGGGTGATGGCGTAGAAATCATCCACGTCATCCGCGCCGGTGCTGCCCGCGTCAATCACCGTGGTGACGCCGGTCGCAATGCCGACGCTGTCCGGCTGGTCATGGTAGATAGGCGAGTTGGCGTAGCAGTGTACGTGGGCGTCAATCCACCCGGCGCTCACATAGTGCTCCGCGTGCAGGTCGATGACTTTGCTGGCCGGGCTGTGAATGTCGCCCAGCGCGGCGATTTTCCCGGCGTTGATGGCAATATCCGTGATCGTATCGTCCACCAGACGCGCCCGGCGCAGGAGTAAATCAAACATGCGTATCTCCAGTGATAACGGGCGCCGCAGCGCCCGTAGAGGTCAAAGGGCTACCGGGAAGATTGAACCCAGCAGCATCGCACCAAGGATTGCGCCCCCGGTGATGGGTTTTTGCCAGATGTAGAACAGCAGCGCGCCAATCAGCGAGCCAATACCGATAGGGATAGAGGCGGTCATCGCGCTGAGGATAATCAACGGCCCGAGAAAACGACCCGAAGCATTGCCCGCGCCCATCATCACATCGGCACCGTAGGTCGAGTCGCTCTGGTTGATGGTGAACTTACGCGCGAGGATTATCAGGTAGCCAATGGCCAGGCCAATCACCAGACCGGTTACCAGCGACGCGATAAAGTTTTCCACCGGAAACACCAGACCCGCGCCCAGTAGCAGCGCAGGCACGCCCAGCCCAACGCCGGTCTGAATTGCGCCGCCAATATCCAGAATCCCCACTAACGAGCCTTCAATAATGCGGGCAAACAGGAAGCTGGCACCGAAGGCGGCAACCGCGCCGTACACGCCGGTATCCATCCCGGCACGCAGCATGGAGACGAAAGCCACTTCGTTAAAGGCACCGATGCCGTACAGGTAGTACATATGCGTCCCGGCGAAAACGCCGGATGAGAGCAGGCCAACGAAGATCGGGAAAGACCAGTCGGCGTACCAAAAACCTTTATTCTGTTCCATCTCGGCTCCTTATTTGCCGCTGAGCGAGTTGTGGATGAGCTCCAGCCAGTTCGGCGCGCTCAGGTGGAAAGACTCGATCATTTTCAGATCGAAACCGCGGAAGAAAGCGCTCAGCACGAACAGGGCCACAATGGCCGTCATCATCACTTTGGTGACGCGGTTCCAGCCGCTCTCTTCAACGCCTTTGCCAATCAGGATGCCGAGCACCAGACCCGGTACGGCGTTGCCCATGATAAGCTGTGCCGCGCCGCCAAAAATCGTGGCCCAGAAGCCCGACTTCTTGCCCGCATCAATCGCCGCCAGCCAGAAAATCACCGGCATCACGGTGTTTACCAGCAGGTTTGCTGCCGGAACCAGCACTTTCACCGCCGTCACTTGCAGCGCCGCCGGAACAGAAGACGCCGTCAGGTTAAGGAAGGTGACGACGATCATGCCTATCAAACCACAGGCGATAGCCATCTTTTTCGGACAGTGCAGGGTTTCGCCGACGTTACGGTTTTTGACCATCAGCGCCGCCGCGCCCCAGTTCGGGATAATGCGGTGGTCAACGTCCTGGGTGAAGGAACCCGCCGCAACGGAGGAAGCCCAGGCGTTAAAAAAGAAGCCCAGGCCAAAGGAGAAGTGCGATGCCGGATCGCCTTCGCAGGAATTCAACTCCCCTAGTGTACGAAACGCGCCCATTCCCTGGGTGGTTGGCGCATGAAACATGCGTGCAGCCCCTGCGCCAACACCGACGCCAACCAGGCCGCCGATGATGAGCGATTTTATTAGTATGATTAAGAACATCTGTCTGCCCTCTTCTATCTGCGGTAAACAACCCACGGGTATGCGTTGAGTTATTTCGTGACGAAATCCACTTTATCGAGATTGATGGCGGTCACGTTGACGGTTACGTCCAGCTCCACGCTGTACGCCCGTCTTTCGCGGCGCAGAAAGAGAAATAAAAACGCCTCTTTCCGCGTCGTTTCATGCGCACGAACGACCTGCACCTCCTGTGGCTCAATACGCAATAAAATATGCGGCGATGCCTTCATCACCGCGGCCTGCACATGGTTCAACGCATCGGCGAAGGCGCGCGCTTTGGCCTCACCCTTCCCCTTTACCCTGACCGTGGTGGTGAACTGTTCTTTCATGGTTACGCGCCGTATTTTTTCTGCCACGCTTGCACCAGACGCTCGCCTAACTCTTCTTTATCCATAAAACCGAAACCCAGCACGTTGCAGCCTTCATTGATGGCGGTAACGCCTTCGTCTACGGAACGCATGCCGTATTTCGCTTTGTAGCCATATTTGTTCTGCGCGGTAATGGCGCCTGCGCCGCCGCTGCCGCAAAAAGAGATGCCGAAGGTGGCATTTTCAGTCTTCATGACATCGCCCAGCTTCATGTCTGCGGCAACGCCGGGTACGACCACCGCGCGGCCGCCTGCTTTTTCCACACCTGCGGCGACTTTCTGGCCTTTACCCAGACGATCGCCAATCACTACGGTAATCTGTTCCATCGTTTACTCCTTAAAGGTTGTCTTTCGCCACTTCGAAGTGCACCGACAAAAGCCAGGCCTCTTCTTGTGGGAGATTGCCAAACGCGGCGACCACTTGGTGGGCAAGATCCATCGATTCTGGCGAGATTTCGTCAAACAGACTGGCGTCTACTTCCGGCAGCGGCTCGCCGGTCACCGACCGGTGCGCCATCGCGCGGACATGAGAGGTCAGCATCTGCTGCTGTACCGCGTTCGGCGCAATGTTGTGATGGCCGAGCAGGGTATACACCTGTGTCAGCATCCGTTCGGCGAGCGTTGCCGTCTGCTCTGCCTTCTGTGCGTCATTCATTACCGCTTCGTTATCCACACGTCTAACCCCATTGATGACTTCAGGATAAAACTAGCCGTGCAGGTTAAGAGTTTGTAGCGAGGAGTTTTCCACTTCGAAGTGGAAAGGAGACAGGCATTAGTGATCTGCGCCACAGAAACGGGCGTCTTAGCCATATTTCACTGTATCGGGGTCACAGCTTTGATGAAAAATTGTGAAGAAGCACGCAATCTGCAGAACAAAAAGAGCGCGAACAAAAAGAGAAAAGTGTGATGTGAATAAGCTTCGCTTATGAGAAAGCGGGACGTTTGCCCCGCTCTGAATGCTTAGCGAAACTTCTTGTGGTAAGTATTGCGGGTATCGGCCAGTGATTTTGCTGCTGCCTGTGCTTCTTTAACCTTGCCTTCGTTAACCAGCTTCAGCGCGCCGTCTATCTGACCCACCAGGATATCAAAGCCCTGGCGGAACTCTTTCATCTCCGGGCTATCGGCGGGTTTATCTTCCAGTTTTGGCGGCGTGGCTTTTTGCGCATCCAGCGCGGCGGCGCGCATATTGCTCAGCGCCTCTTTTAATTCAGCCGCGTCGCTGGTTTTCTGCACCACTTTATAGTTCTGGTTGAGGGTATCCATATCCTCTTCAAGATCGGCTGCAAACGCCGCCGATCCAACAAACAACGATGACACAGCAAGGATCGCTAACAGGTTTTTACGCATTGCTCACTTCCTTTTTATTAATTACGCGAAAGCCGTAGCACAGACGCCACGGAATTACTGCCCGGCGATTTTCATCTCCGGCAACAACACTGAACCACACTGGATATTGCTTCGCAGCTCAATATCATCTGCAATGGTAACGATATTGCGCCACATATCTTTAAGGTTGCCCGCAATGGTTATCTCGCTGACCGGATACTGGATTTCGCCGTTTTCTACCCAGAAGCCCGATGCGCCGCGAGAATAGTCGCCGGTAATACCGCTGACACCTTGCCCCATCAGCTCGGTGACCACAAGCCCGGTACCCATCTCTTTGAGCAGTTGTGCGAAGCTTTTTCCGCACCCGGCGATACGCCAGTTATGGATTCCGCCCGCGTGCCCGGTGCTTTTCAGCCCCAGTTTGCGCGCAGAGTAGTTGGTCAGCAGCCACTGCATCAGCACGCCATCTTTCACGATATCGCGGCGCTCGGTGCGCACGCCTTCGCTATCAAACGGAGTGGATGCCAGGCCTTTAAGCAGATGCGGATGCTCTTCGATGGTCAACCATTCTGGCAGGATTTGCGTGCCCAGCGAGTCCAGCAGGAAGGTGGACTTGCGATACACCGCGCCACCGGCAATCGCCCCGACCAGGTGGCCAAAAAGCCCGGTCGCCACTTCGTGGGCAAAAATGACCGGTGCTTTCATGGTGGGCAGTTTACGCGGCGAAAGGCGAGAGAGCGTACGCTTTGCGCACTCATCACCTACCCATTCCGGCGTTTGCAGATCGCTAAGCGCGCGAGCGATGGTGTAGGCGTAATCACGCTCCATGTCGCCGTTTTCTTCTGCGATCACGCAGCTTGAGAGCGAGTGGCGGGTAGAGCAGTAGCTTTGCAGCATACCGTGGCTGTTACCGAACACTTTGATGCCGTAGTGGCTGTTAAAGCTGCCGCCTTCGGTATTGGTGATGCGTTTGTCTGCCTTCAGTGCGGTTTGCTCCGCACGCGCGGCCCATTCGATGGCTTCATCCGGCGTGACTTCCGCCGGGTGGAACAGGTCGAGATCCGGCGCGTCGAATGCCAGAAGATCTTTTTCCGCCACGCCAGCACAAGGGTCTGGCGAGGTATAGCGCGCGATATCCAGCGCCGCCTGCACGGTACGGGCAATCGCCTGAGGGCTTAAGTCGGTGGAGGACGCGCTGCCTTTGCAATTGTTGAGATAGACGGTGATGCCCAGCGCGCCGTCGCTGTTGAATTCTACATTCTCCGCTTCACCATAGCGGGTGCTGACGCTGATGCCAGTGGTTTTGCTGACCGCCACTTCCGCACCATCCGCTTTGCCTGAGGCTAACTCCAGCGCTGTAGAGACGGCTTCTTCCAGTGCTTTGCGTTGTTGTGCAACTTGTGTGATTACGTTCATCAATAATGCCATAATTAAAGGAGAGAATATTTGAAGTCTAACAGAGAACCGTTTTTCAGTGCGCGCCTTAACTGGTAACATTAGCCTCTTTTTTTAAGGAGCCTGAGATGACAAAGCAGCCCGACGACTGGCTCGACGACGTGCCCGGTGATGATATTGAAGACGAAGATGATGAAATCATCTGGGTCAGTAAAAGTGAAATAAAGCGCGATGCTGAGGAGTTAAAGCAGCTTGGCGCAGAAATGGTTGATCTTGGTAAGAACGCGCTGGATAAGCTGCCGCTCGACCAGGATTTGCGTGACGCCATCGAACTGGCGCAACGTATTAAGAAAGAGGGCCGCCGCCGTCAGTTGCAGTTGATTGGTAAATTGCTGCGCCAGCGCGATGTGGAGCCAATCCGCCAGGCGCTGGATAAGCTCAAAAACCGTCACAACCAGCAGGTGGCCTTTTTCCATAAGCTGGAGCATCTGCGCGATCGTCTGATTGAAGAAGGCGACGATGCGGTGCCGGAGGTGCTGAACCTGTGGCCTGACGCCGATCGCCAGCAGTTGCGCTCGCTGATTCGCAATGCGAAGAAAGAGAAAGAAGGCAACAAGCCGCCGAAGTCGGCGCGTTTGATCTTCCAGTATCTGCGCGAACTGGCCGAGAATAGCGAGGCCTGATCTTATTCACACCCTCTCTACAAAGAGAGGGTGTCATTGAATTGATTTATGATATTCACCAAAAACATTTAGTGGCATTATAAGTGTGTTTCTCCTCAATATATTATTTTATTAAAAGCACACTGACTCATGAAAATCTGCAATACTTTTTTTACGAAGGTTTCACATACTTTTCAGGGCAAACACGTTAAAGGTATAAGAAACACTTTCAACAATTTACTTTCTAAAGTTTCTGGCATCAAAAATAACAATGAAAATTTAAGAACTCAGCCAGCCAAATATTTCAAATGCTTTTCTAATGATTATGATTCGAACCTTAAGTTTAATTACCAAACAGGGTTTCTTAGCCATTTCGGACGTTATCAAGAGCCAGCTATTTTTATCCACGGAAGCGGTACACATTATGAAAACGGAAAAGGCATTGTTTATTCCAAAGGCATAACTGTCGACAATAAAAACCTTGCAGGAGAAAGTGCGGTTGATAGCTATTTAAGCATAAAGGACTTTGTTGCTACGGTAAAAAAAGATTTTAGCCTCGATCTGCACCGCACAGGCAACACTGGAACCAATCCTTTGCACTTAATATGCTGCTTCTCCGGGAGTTTCCGCGCGGATTCGATAGCAGGAGAGCTATCAAGAGAACTGGAAAGAAGCGTAGTAACCTATGGCGATAATAGTCCTGTCGAAATCTTCGGTAAATTAATAGATACAATGGATGAAAGGACGCGTGTTTATTCACCTGATAAGAGATATCCCAACGGAATTTTAAAACCGTTAAAGCCAATTATTCATTTCCCGGATAACAAACCGGGGCAAATCAGAGAATAACGCCACGTTTTCATCGTCCTGCCGCCTCATACAATTTTGCCCCGGTTTTTTATCGTATGACGATACTTTTCCGGGCACATTTCACCTGCGGCATCTGCCATTCCCCAGTGAAAATTTTGCTTATTTTCCTCTTTCTGCAACAAAATATCCAGGCATGACACCGAAGCGCGTACATGTTACCTTTGTATACCAGAAAGCCCAGGAAGTTTGTTTTCCAGCTTATTCTCTCGCAGAGAGAATAATTTCATAGAACTGAATTATGATAGTTACAGATTATATTTTGTGACATTATCAATTCACACTATACTTTGATCAATTACCTATGCATTGAAAAAATGAGAACAAGTAATTCATTAAGCTCGTTCGTTAAGAACATTCACAAAAATCATCCTTTCCAGAACATTAAAAAATCTCTGGCTCATTTTTTCTCGAAAATTTCCAGAGTAAGAAACAGCCAGGTTGATTTCACTACCCAGCCCTGCAAGTTTTATAAGGTCTTTTCCAATAATTACATCACGCAAAGTCAACAAAAAAACCAGACAGGGTTTATTAGCCATTTTGGTCCAAGGCAAGAACCTGCGCTGATCCTGCATGGTAATAACCCACAGAGTAAACTGGGGCCGGGGATCATCTATTATAAAGGTTCATGTATCGACTACAAAAATGCATCGGGTGAAAAAGCGGTGCATAAATTATTAAACGTGCATGATTTTGTTGCTGCAGTGAATAAAGACTTTGGCCTTGATTTGCACCGGTCGGGGAATACCGGCAGTGGCCCTCTGCACTTAATATGCTGCTACTCCGGCGGTTTGAGTCCCAAGTCATTAGCCGGGCAAATGGCAAGAGAATTAGAGCGAAGCGTAGTCTGCTATGGCATTGATAAACCCGTTACGACATTCCCTGGATTAAGCAGCGGCCTCGAAGAGACATCCAAAGTCTTTTGCGAGGAAATTTTCCTCGACAGAAAAGTTCTTTCTCCTTTGTATGAAATCATTCACTTACCTGATAATCAGCCCGGGGAAGTCAGAGTCTGATAGCAAAAAAAACCGTGACCGGTAACCGGCACGGTTTTTTTTATTCAGAGCAAAGAATTAAACGCTTTCTGTCGCGGATTGCGCCTTTTTCGCCAGCCCGTCGAGCAGCTTCTGGTGGATCCCGCCGAACCCGCCGTTGCTCATGACCAGGATGTGATCGCCTGGCTGCGCCGTTTTCACCACCATCTCCGCCAGCGTATCGACATCCGCGCTCCAGTGCGCAGGCTGCACGCAGGCTTCTGCCACTTCGGCAACCTGCCACGGAATATGCTGCGGTTGCAGCAGGAACACTTCATCAGCGCGACCAAGCGAAGGCGCCAGATCGTCTTTGCAAACCCCCATTTTCATGGTGTTTGAGCGCGGCTCCAGCACGGCAAGAATGCGCGCAGTGCCGCCGACTTTACCGCGCAGCGCCGCGAGCGTCGCCAGAATCGCCGTCGGGTGATGGGCAAAATCATCGTACACGGTGACGCCATTAGCCTCACCACGCAGCTCAAGACGGCGGCGGGCATTGATAAATGAACCCAGCGCGTTCGCCGCCTCTGCGGGGGCAACGCCAACATGACGCGCGGCAGCAATCGCCATCAGCCCGTTATGCATATTGTGCTCGCCAACCAGTTCCCAGTTCACCTGGCCGACACAGACGTTATCCAGCCACACTTCCCAGCTTGACGCATCGGTATTGAGCTTTTTCGCCTGCCAGTTCCCTTGCTCGCCCACCAGCTCCTGCTCGCTCCAGCAGCCCATCGCCAGAGTCTGCTTCAGGTTGATATCATTCTCAGGCCAAATGATTTTCCCCTGCCCCGGCACGATACGCACCAGGTGGTGGAACTGTTTTTGAATCGCTTTCAGATCATCAAAGATATCCGCGTGATCGAACTCAAGGTTGTTGAGGATCAGCGTCCGTGGGCAGTAGTGTACGAATTTTGAGCGCTTATCGAAGAAGGCACAATCATACTCATCGGCTTCGATAACAAAAAACGGACTCTCGCCCAGGCGTGCGGAAACGTCGAAATTGCCCGGCACGCCACCGATAACGAAACCGGGTTTGTAGCCGCAGGCTTCCAGAATCCAGGCGGCCATCCCGGCGGTAGTGGTTTTACCGTGCGTACCGGCAACCGCCAGCACCCAGCGATCCCGCAGCACAAAGTCATGCAGCCATTGCGGGCCAGACATATAAGGAATGTTTTTTTCCAGCACCGCTTCCACGCAGGGGTTACCGCGGGTCATTGCGTTACCGATAATCACCAAATCTGGTGCCGGATCGAGCTGGCTTGCGTCATATCCTTCAATCAGTTCAATACCTTCCTTTTCGAGCAAGGTGCTCATAGGCGGGTAGACATTGGCATCACAACCCGTAACCTGATGCCCAAGCGAGCGCGCCAGCACCGCCAGCCCGCCCATAAAAGTGCCACAAATCCCCAAAATGTGAATGCGCATACGTCATTGTCCTTTCTTAAACTGGGGCACATTTTACTCATATGTTTAACGTCAGCGAAATGCATTTCAGGATAATCCGTATGTTGCTGGCGCGATTCACCAGTGCGCGGAGTTTTGAATCTTTGTTAGTATTGTTGCATGTCCATGCGTTTTCCGGGGCAAAAGCGCGGTTTGTAACGGCTCTGGCTGTTTACTATTCGCACCTTGCCAGCAGAAAACCTCAGGATGGCACGAAATCATTTACGATGCGTCGCGTCGGCAGGTCTGGGCTTTCTCAGGTTCAGTCAACAAACAGACCGCGTGAAAGGTCGCGTGTTCACGTCGCTTTACTCCATATCAATGCAGGGAAAGTGTTATGAAAACGTTAGGTGAATTTATTGTCGAAAAGCAGCACGAGTTCTCTCATGCTACGGGTGAGCTCACTGCTTTGCTGTCGGCAATAAAGCTGGGCGCTAAGATCATTCATCGCGATATCAATAAGGCCGGTCTGGTCGATATCCTGGGTGCCAGCGGTGCCGAAAACGTGCAGGGTGAGGTTCAGCAGAAACTCGACCTGTTCGCTAATGAAAAATTGAAAGCTGCACTTCGCGCACGCGATATCGTGGCGGGGATTGCCTCTGAAGAAGAAGACGAAATCGTCGTTTTCGAAGGGTGCGAGCACGCCAAATACGTGGTGCTGATGGACCCTCTGGATGGCTCTTCCAACATCGACGTGAATGTCTCTGTCGGGACCATTTTCTCTATCTATCGCCGTGTCACGCCGGTCGGTACGCCGGTGACGGAAGAAGATTTCCTGCAACCGGGCAACAAACAGGTTGCGGCGGGTTATGTGGTATACGGTTCATCGACCATGCTGGTGTATACCACCGGCTGCGGCGTGCATGCCTTTACTTACGATCCGTCGCTGGGCGTGTTCTGCCTGTGCCAGGAGCGTATGCATTACCCGGCGCGCGGCAATACCTACTCCATTAACGAAGGTAACTACATCAAATTCCCTCAGGGCGTGAAGAAATATATTAAGTTCTGCCAGGAAGAAGATACATCGACCAGCCGTCCTTACACGTCGCGCTATATCGGCTCGCTGGTAGCGGATTTCCATCGCAACCTGTTAAAAGGCGGGATCTACCTCTACCCAAGCACCGCAAGCCATCCGCAGGGTAAACTGCGCTTGCTCTACGAGTGCAATCCGATGGCTTTCCTCGCCGAGCAGGCGGGCGGTAAGGCCAGCGATGGTAAAGAGCGGATCCTTGATATCCAGCCGGAAAGCCTGCATCAGCGCCGCCCGTTCTTTGTCGGCACCGAGCATATGGTAGACGACGTGGAACGTTTTATACGCGAATACCCGGACGCGTAAAAAAGACAAAGGCGCCCCTGCGGCGCCTTTTATTTAGCGGACGAAGGTGCGTTTGACCCGCACCGAAACAATAAAGTACGGTACCGAGATACACGCGCTGACCAGATTACGTATCAGCGGCTGCACCGACGTATAAACGTACAGCACATAAAGTCAGCCGCAGATCTTTTTAAATTCACCTCTTCACACGCTGCGCAAAAGTCGCTCCCTTTAAGCGCCTCATTGTCGCATTGCAGGCAAATTTTCCTTACTCAGATTACCCTTGCGCTTGCAGGCGGAACGACGCCATCGCTTGCAGCAATGCACGCGACTGCTCTTCCAGCGAGCGCGTCGCGGCGGAAGATTGCTGCACCAGCGCCGCATTTTGCTGCGCGGTTTCATCCATCTGGCTCACGGCGATATTCACCTGTTCAATACCGCGGCTCTGCTCCTGCGACGCGCTAGCGATCTCGCGCATCAGCTTCGTCATGCGCACCACTTCTTCTGCGATTTCATCCATGGTTTCACCCGCCTGCATCGCCAGGGAGCTTCCTTCAGAAACCTGTGCCTGCGAGCTGCCGATCAGCTGGCGGATCTCTTTCGCCGCATCAGCGCTTCGGCTGGCGAGCGTACGGACTTCACCGGCCACCACGGCAAAGCCGCGCCCTTGCTCACCGGCGCGCGCCGCTTCAACGGCAGCATTCAGCGCAAGAATATTGGTCTGGAAAGCAATCGCGTCAATAACGCTTAGAATGTCGGCAATACGATCGGAACTGCCAGCGATATCGCGCATTTTTTCAATAACGTAGCACACCATTTCACTGCCGCGATCGGCGGTATTCGAAACAGTTTGCGCCAGTTTATGCGCCTGTTCGGCGTTGTCAGCGTTCTGTTTTACGGTTGCGGTGATCTCTTCCATGCTCGCGGCAGTCTGTTCCAGCGAGGTGGCTGTCGACTCGGTGCGTTGTGACAAGTCCAGGTTACCGGCGGCAAGTTCGCGACTGCCGGTATCAATCTGCGAGCTGGCATCGCGCACACGGGTGACAGAGCTAACCAGCGCATGACGCATCTCATCAATCGCCGCATTCAGACGGTTAAACTCTTTGCTGGCGGTCTCGGCTTTAAGATAGCTGAGATTGCCTGCGGCGACCTGCTCAAGCTGCTGAATTGAAGTATCCAGAGGTTTAAGCAGCATATGGCGCAGCGCCAGCCATGCCAGCACGATGATCCCGGCGACCACCAGTGCCACCACCATAATCAGCATCATGACGACATTTTTACTGCTCTGCACCGCGGCGACTTCAGCCTTGCCACGCTTTTCGCCCCACTGCTGGAACGCCTGCATATCGTTATCAAACTGGCGGGAAATCGGGATCAGTTTACTTTCCAGCAGCTCATAATAGGTATCTGCGCTTTGCTGGTTTAACGCTTCCTGCATCGGGGTGATTCCCTGGCTGACATATTCCGTGTAGCTTTTCGCCACCTTTGCCAGCAGCGCCGTGCCCTGCTCATCATCCACACCCGCGCTGATGACCGCTGAAAGGGATTTTTCACCCTGGCCTATCTCGGCGTTGATCATCTGTACCGATTTTGCCGCTTCGTCCAGCAACCCCACTTCCATCATGCGAACGGCCTGCCCTGCCTCGTTACGAGCGCGCAGGATCTGTGTATATCCCTCGCTCAGCTGGGCCATTTTTTCACCCTGTAGCTGGCTTATTCGTACCAGTGATGAGGAACTTTTATTCAGTGCGTAAATACCAATGCCGCTGACCAGCAGCAGGAGAAGTGTCATAACAGCCAGTAAAGAAAGTAAACCAGTACGGATCGAAAGCGTTTTAAGCATAATGTGAATCCCGGTAGCAGTGATACTTTTTGGCGTAAATTTAGCCTGTTCGGCAGTTATCGACCGCCCACCGGAATTTCTTTAAGAAGAAATAGTGATATCAGTGAGTTACTATTCAATATTTGCGGTATTCACCCGGCTCACCGGCGAACTTTGACGATTCTCCCACAATAGCGTCAGCCCGCGTTGCAAGGCGATAAAAATAAACAGCAGAATACCGATGGCGATTTTTGTCCACCATGAACTCAGCGTACCGTCAAAATTGATATAGGTCTGGATAAGTCCCTGAATCGCCACACCAAAGAGCGTGCCCAGCACCGTGCCCACCCCGCCGCTCAGTAGCGTACCGCCTATCACCACCGATGCGATGGCATCCAGCTCCACACCCACCCCAGCCAGCGCATAACCCGCCTGGGTATAAATAGAGAAGACGATGCCCGCGAGCGTCGCAAGCCCGGTAGAGAGCATATAGATACGCACCGTGGTGCTGCGGGTTGAGATACCCATCAGGTTCGCCGAGGTCGCATTGCCGCCGATAGCATACACCTGGTTGCCAAAGCGGGTACGGTGCGCAAGAAAGATACCGATAACCACCACCAATAGCATCAGCAGCCCCATCGCACTTAAACGCCCGCCGCCGGGGATCTTCCAGGCCAGGCTTGAAAGAGTGTCATAAATCGGGTGATTGATAGGAATCGACTCTTCCGACAACAAATAACTGACGCCGCGCAGGAAAAACATCCCCGCCAGGGTGATGATAAACGCCGGGATCTTCAGGCCATCAATCAACAGACCCATAAACGCGCCAAATGCACAGCCCATCAGCAGAATCAGCGGAAATGCCAGCAGGGGTGAAATGCCCCAGGCACCGATAGCTTTTGCCAAAAAGACGCCGGTAAAAGCGATAACGGAACCGACGGATAAATCGATGCCACCGGAGAGGATGACAAACGTCATGCCGACCGCAATAATTCCCAGGAAAGCATTATCGGTCAGAATGTTACATATCACTCGCGTTGATGCAAAACCGGGGAATTGCGTCAGGCAGTAAAGGTAGCCCAGCACGAAGACGCCCAGCGTTATCATCAGCGGTAAATTACGTTTTATCATGACCGCGAACTCCTTTAATCAGCGCGATAAAGCGTGGCGACTGAACCACCAGCACGCACATCACCACCACCGCTTTGACGACCTGGTTAAGCTCCGGCTGGAAACCGGAGAGCAGAATGCCGGTATTCATACCCTGAATAATCAGCGCCCCAACGACCGACAGCGCAAGGTTAAAGCGCCCGCCCATCAGCGAAGCACCGCCAATCACCACCGCCAGGATTGCGTCCAGCTCCAGCCATAGCCCGGCGTTGTTGGCATCCGCCCCGCGAATATCCGCCGCCACAATCACCCCGGCAATGGCAGCGCAAACACCGCTCAACACATAGGTCAACATCACCACCACCCGCGTATTGACCCCGGCGTTTTTGGCCGCGCGAATATTAATCCCTACGGCTTCGATAAACATACCGAGCGCGGTTTTGCGCGTGAACAGCCAGAACAGCACCAGCGTCAGCAGCGCAATAATCACTGGCGTCGGGAACAGCAGCAGCGAGCCGCTGCCAATCCAGGCAAGCGATGGCGCATTAAAGGTGACAATTTGCCCGGAGGTGATGAGCTGGGCGACGCCGCGCCCGGCAACCATCAAAATCAGCGTGGCGACAAAGGGCTGGATTTTTAAAACCGCTACCAGGATACCGTTCCACAGCCCGGCAAGCACACCGGTGCCGAGCGCCGCCAATAAAACCACGGGTAAACTGTGCCCGGCCACGGTTAATGACGCAGCCGTTGCCCCGGCAATCGCCATCACTGCGCCAACGGAGAGATCGATGCCGCCCGTTGCGATAACCAGCGTCATGCCGATCGCCAGCAGCGCCACCGGCGCAGCACGGTTAAGAATATCGATAGGGCTGCCGAACAGTCGCCCATCCTGTAAAACGATCTGGTAGAAATGCGGCGCAACGAGGCTGTCCACCAGCAGCACCAGCAACAGCGCGACCACTTGCGACGTCCCGGTCGGCCAGTTGAAGCGGCGCTTTGGCGGCTCCGTTTGCCCAAGAGATTGAGGCATCACTGTCTTCTCCTTATGCCGCAATGGCGTTCATGATCGCCGGAACGGAAAGCTCAGCAAGCGGGATCTCTGCCACCTGTTTGCGATCGCGCATGATAATCACCCTGTCCGCGTAGCCCACCAGCTCTTCCAGTTCCGAAGAGATGACCAGCAGCGCCAGGCCATCGGCGCACAAACTTTCGATCAAACGGATGATCTCCGCATGCGCGCCCACATCAATACCGCGCGTTGGTTCATCGAGGATCAGAAATTGCGGGCGGGTTAGTAACCAGCGCGAGAGCAGTACTTTTTGCTGATTGCCGCCGGAGAGAAATTCGATCGGCTGTTCTGCGCCCGGTGTGCGGATCCCCAACTGGCGGATAAACCGCTCAGCGATCGCGTTTTGATCTTTGCGCGGAATTGGCCGCAGCCAGCCGCGCTGCGCCTGGAGCGCCAGCACGATGTTTTCCCGCACCGACGCCGCCGCGATGATGCCGTCCGTTTTTCGGTCTTCCGGGCAAAAGCCAATCCCCAGGCAGGATGCCTGGTGCGGCGAGTTTAATTTTTGCGCTTTGCCTTTAATCAGCGCGCTACCGCTGTCGGCAGGCTTGATACCAAAAATCACTTCGGCGGTCTCGGTACGCCCAGAGCCGAGCAGCCCCGCCAGGCCCACTATCTCGCCAGGTCGCACCTGAAAATTGAACGGAGAAATGACGCCTTTTTTGCCGAAATCATGAAACGAGGCCACCGGCTTGTCGCTTAATAATGTCCGGCCCGCACGCTGGAGCGCTTTATCGTCCAGCTCACGACCAAGCATCATTTTGACCAGCTCTATTTGCGGCAGCTCGCGCGTGTCGCGACACCCGACAAAGCTTCCGTTACGCAGCACGGTGATACGGTCGCTGACCTGATAAACCTGGTCGAGAAAGTGGGTGACAAAAATCAGGCTGACGCCCCGATCGCGCAACTGGCGCATCAGGGTAAACAGCATCTCGACTTCCTGGGTATCCAGACTGGCGGTTGGTTCGTCGAGGATCAGGACTTTGGCCGAGAGATCGATAGCGCGGCAAATGGCCACAATCTGCTGCATCGCCACCGAATAGCGGTTTAGCGGTTCACGCACGTCAAGTGAAAAACCGTAGGATTCCATCAGCGCCGTGGCGCGCTTTTCCATCTCTTTGCGCCGCAACAAGCCAAAGCGACGCGGCTCCCGACCAATAAATAAGTTATCTGCCACCGTCATATTAGGCAGGAGATTTACTTCCTGGTAGACCGTACCGATGCCAAGCTGTTGTGCATGAGCGGTGTTTTTTGGGCGCACAGGCTGGCCTTCCAGCCAGATAGTGCCTTTATCTGCGTGATATACGCCGGTTAATGCTTTGATAAGCGTCGATTTCCCCGCGCCGTTCTCGCCGAGTAACGCCATGATTTCGCCGCGACGCAGGCTGAAATCTACGTTATCAAGCGCCTTCACGCCGGGAAAGAACTTACTTAAACCTTCGGTACGCAGGATTTCATCGTCTGTTACAGCGAACATTTCTCCCTCCCCGGCACGGTGTCTCCCCGCCCGGCCCCTTCCTTACAGGAGAGAACTGGCCGGGGAGCACGGCTATCAGTAACCCATATTTTTCTTCTTCTCTAACTCTTCTTTCGCCGTATCCGGCAGGTAGAGCGTGGATTTTGTGATGGTGAGTTTCGGTGGTTCGGTGCCGTCTTTTTTGAATTTTTCCAGCGCGTCAAATGCCGGGCCAGCCATGTTTGGCGTCAGCTCCACGCTGGCATTTGCTTCGCCTTCCATCATCGCTTTATATATATCCGGTACGCCGTCTATCGAACCGGTGAGAATATCTTTGCCCGGTTTCAGGCCCGCTTCTTTGATGGCCTGGATAGCACCGATGACCATATCGTCGTTGTGGGCATAAACCATGCAAATGTTTTTGCCGTTGTTTTCCGCCTTAATAAAACTTTCCATCACCTCTTTACCTTTGCTGCGGGTAAAGTCGCCGGACTGAGAACGGATAATTTTTATGTTTGAGGCCTGAGAAATCGCTTCGGCAAACCCTTTTTTCCTGTCGATGGCAACGCTTGCACCCACGGTGCCCTGGAGTTCCACTACATTACATGGCTTGCCGCCAATGGTTTTCACCAGCCATTCACCAATCAGCTTGCCTTCCAGGATGTTGTCTGCGGTGACGGTGGTCAGATAGAGAGACTTGTCTTTCACATCAATCGAGCGATCGAGCAGGATCACCGGAATTTCCGCATCTTTCGCTTCTTTTAGCACCGGTTCCCAGCCCGTTGCCACGACCGGCGCAATAAAGATGGCATCCACGCCCTGGGCAATAAAGGAGCGAACAGCTTTGATTTGGTTTTCCTGTTTTTGCTGCGCGTCAGCAATCTTCAGCGTAATGCCCCGCTTGCTGGCCTCGCTTTTTGCGACGTTCGTTTCCGCAGCGCGCCAGCCGGATTCCGAGCCGACCTGGGAAAATCCTACGGTTAGGGTGGCGGCCATCGCCATAGACGACATAGCTGCCGAAACTGCTGTGACAAGAAGTAAGCGCTTCCACATAAGAGCATCCTCGAAGGGTAAATGTTGGTTACAACTTCACCTGCGCAGCAAACTATAGACAATCAGCGTTGTAACAAAATGCGTTACATCACAAATCAGAAAAGTGAATGGATTGTTGATTGTCAGTTGCGATCTGGCGCGCGAAAAGAAGGGGTAAAAGAAGGCGGAAAACACCCCCTGATATTACAGCAGTTTACGTATTCACGTTTTTTAACATATGTCGCTGTAAACGCTTCCATAATTTTATTCAGTATGCTGCTACGGTTATGGACAAACCAGTCATCAGAAGAGGCTGAAAAAGCGTAGTGAAAACAGAAGGGCACGAAAACAGACAAAGACTTTCGCACGCAGTTGGCTATAATACCCGGCACTTGTTTGCTAAACATTTTAAAGGAAACAAACATGAGCTTACTGAATGTTCCGGCGGGTAAAGATCTGCCAGAAGATATCTACGTTGTGATTGAAATCCCGGCCAATGCCGACCCGATCAAATACGAAGTCGACAAAGAAAGCGGCGCGCTGTTCGTTGACCGTTTCATGTCCACCGCGATGTTCTACCCGTGCAACTACGGTTACATCAACCACACCCTGTCTCTGGACGGTGACCCGGTAGACGTGCTGGTACCGACGCCGTATCCGTTGCAGCCGGGCGCGGTTATCCGTTGCCGTCCGGTTGGCGTGCTGAAAATGACCGACGAATCCGGTGAAGATGCGAAACTGGTTGCGGTTCCGCACACGAAACTGAGCAAAGAGTACGATCACATTAAAGATGTGAATGACCTGCCGGAACTGCTGAAAGCGCAGATCACCCACTTCTTCGAGCACTACAAAGACCTTGAAAAAGGCAAATGGGTGAAAGTTGACGGCTGGGATAACGCGCAAGCGGCGAAAGCTGAAATCGTCGCGTCCTTCGAACGCGCCGCGAAAAAGTAATACGCTTTATCTGAAAAACCTCCGCTTGTCGGAGGTTTTTTGTTTGTACTGCGCAGACAAAGAAAAACCGCGCTCTGTCAGTCGCGCGTTTTTTTGCAACTCGTCACTTTTGGTACTTGTCTCTGTCCAGCCAGTCGCCGCTTTCGATTAAAACTTTCCCCTCAACCGAACGCTGATAGACATACATCCAGGCGCTGCCATAGGGCGTTTGAATCAACTGGCGTTTGTATTCGCCACCTGCGGTGCGCAGTGCATCCAGTTCGCCGAGCGTTGCCGCATCGATACGATACACTTCTCCATGCACGCTTCCTTCACCCGGCACGGCGCCAGGATAATGCCCCAGGCTATACAGCTGATGATTTTCGACGCTAAAGTCGCCAAGCCACTGAGCATTGGTCATCCAGTGGCTGTTGCCTTGTTTATTTCGTAAACTGCCGTAAACAAATATTCGCATTGCTAAAACTCAAACTGATAGAGCAAATCAAGTGCCTGATCTACGCCAGACACCGCTTCCAGATACAGCTTAGGCATCAGACGATAACGTAACGTGAGAGTCGCCAGTGAGTCAAAGATTCCTACACCATATTTCACCTGTAGCCCCGGCAGTACGTAACCACTGACCACAACCTGAGAGGAGTCGCCGACCCCTTCGGTATCCAGTGCCAGATTGCTTACGCCAAACGTCTCGCCGATTTTACCCACAACCTGCCCACTTTGTGCAACCCCCAGGCCAATTAGCATGGATGTCATCGCATCGCTGTCGCTCTGCCCGCTCTCCAGCCCCTGGCCACGCAGCAGATAAGAGAGCGCTTCTTGTTGCGACATCGCCGGATCGGAGAAAATCTCCGCTTTCGGCTCATCGGCGGTGCCGGTGACCCGCACGCCTGCTATCACGTCATTCTCCGTTGCATCAGGGTTACGGATAGCCTCAATATTCAGCAGCGGCTGATCCGGCGGCCCGGAGAACAACAACTCGCCTTTGCGCACCAGCAGATCCTGGCCGTACGCATGGAAGCGCCCTTGTGGAATATTTATCTGCCCGTTCAGCCCCAGCCCCTGTTTATCCTGGGCGACTTTTAAATCGCCGGTCAGGCGGGCTTTCAGGCCGAAAGCGTCGAGACGCACATCATTACCGACGTGAACAGTAAGATTGCTGTTAATCGGTATCGAAGCGGTTTGCGGCTCCTCAGGTTGCAGATCGTTATTCAGCATCACTTCATCTTTAGAGACACCCACCGCGCTTTCGGGTAACTCATGCACCACGATGCGCGCCCACGGCACATCCACGCTGCCATCAAGGGTGAAAAGATTTGGCGTTGCTTCAAACACCACATCCGGCGACACATCCAGGCGCACCATCGGCGGCACGGTAATACGCACCTTCGAGCCTTTCGCCGCCACGCGCGCGCGCCAGTTATCTATCTGGCTCCAGTCAGCATCGCCACTCAAGTTGATCTGCCCCTGGGCGGTGCGTACGACACCTTGCAACGTGGAACTCATGCCGTTGAAATTCATTGCCAGCTGGCTTGGCTGCATATCAAACGGCATAAAATTACCTTCGACATCCAGCCCGTTCACCCCAAGCTGACCGAAAAGCTGCGGGCTTTGCGCATTACCGCCGAGGCGTAAGTTCGCATTCAACATCCCCGCCGCTTTTTCGCCACGGCTAAAGACAGGGTTAACCATCGCCAGCGAGAAGTTGCGAATATTCACGTTGCCGCCCAGGTTGCGCCGACCCTGCGGATCGGTAACCTGCACTTGCCCGTCGAACTGGCCATTATTGCTAAGACGAATCAGCCAGCCGAGATCGGCGCGGTTATTGCGCAGTTGCGCGTTCAGGTTCAGCGTATCAAAGGCGACCGGCAGCGGCGCATCATTAACCACTTGCGTCACCTTCACGTTACGCCCGGAGAGCGTGACCTGCCCCTGCGGTAAGCCTTCTTTGGTGGTATCCCAGCTCACATCCGCCTTGCCGCTAAACACGCCGCTCGCCTGCGTCGTCTGCGGCATAAACGGTTTGAGCATCGCCAGATCAAAGCGGTTCAGATTGATGACAGCCCGCCCCTGCGCGCCCGCATCAATGGTTTGCGGCACGCACAGCTCAGCGTTCGGGTTCAGCCAGCAGTGCGGGCCAATAGCAATTTTCTGCTCCTGATTACGATAATCCAGGCTTATCGGACGAGTGAGCGACCAGGGACCGACCGGCGTCGCAAAGCGCGTATCGCTTAACGAGCCTTTCCAGCGCTGCGCCTGCCTGTCGAAGCTGCCGGAGAGATTCAACTGACCCGAAACCGGTTCGCCCTGCACGCGCAGCTGCATCGTGTGCTGCTTTTCGCTACCGTTCGCGGCAAGCGTCACCAGACGGATATTCACGCCAGGTTGCTCAATGCGCTCAACGCGCAGGTTGAGCTTCCCGGCAATCTGATCGCTCGACTTGACGTCTCCCTCCACGCGCACGTTCGCCACCGAGAGTTCCTGCCAGCGCAGCGCATTCGCGGTAATATCCACCAGCGCCTGCGGCGCATCGACGGTTCCCCGCACTTTCACCACGCCTTTGGCCGTCCCTCCCAGCCCTGGCAGCGCATTATTCAGACCTGGCGCATCGATGTTGGCATCCAGGTTGAGATCCTTCACGCCCAGCTCGCCTTTGATATCCGCGCTGTTGCGCCCAAGCTCAAGATGCAAAGCAGGAATGACCCATTGCAGGTAACTGTTGCCTTTTAATTGCCCGACGACATTCACCTTGTTCTGCTTGACGTTACCGCTCAGCTTCAGCTCCGGCACCTCCATCTGCCAGCTGCCGCCATATAAGCTGCCGCGCGTTTTGATAAGGCCATTGAGTTTCGACGGCCAGTCCGGGAAGGCTTTGGCTGTATCGATACCGTTAAGGGTTAATTCGCCCCGCCAGCTGATCGCCTGCTGCCAGTCGAGCAGCGCTTTCAGTTCCGTCTTGCCTTCCAGCGCCGCCACGGTCAGCTTATCAAGGTTGATTTGCTGCGCGTTACCTTTCGCATCAAGCGTAATGGTGGCCGGAGGGATCTCCTGCCCTTTTACCGCCGTGCGAAACGACAAGGTATAGTCCGTCGCTTTACCAGAGAGTTTTAATTTCAGGTCGTCAGCCTGGTACTGCTTCGCGCCGGTAAAAGGCCAGTAGAGCTGAGAGCTGGTAACCTCAAGGTTCAACGGCACGCCAGGCTCCGCCAGCTGCGTTTGCGCGCGCAGCGCCATATCAACCGGGCCGGAAAGGTTCACGCCAACGTCAAGTTGCTTACGCAGTTCGCCGCCGACCAGCAATTTGACCTTTTCGCCTTTGAGCGGCTCGACATTCAACGTGCTGTTAAGCGTAATATCGACCGGCCAGTTATCGCGTAGCTGCGCGCGCCCGGTCGCCTTGACGCTGCCCTGGTTAGAGTCGATATCTAAAGCGTCCAGCTTCATGTCGCCATTGATACTGCTCACTTTCAGAAGCAGGCTGCGCACCAGGATGTCGGTGTCGCCCGTCAGGCGCAGTTGCTCGCCGCGAAACGCTTCAATATTCAGGTTGAGCGGCAGATGCACATCGGTCATCTCCGGCAACAGCGGTTTTTCAAATAGCGCTTTCAGCGTTTCGCCAAGCGGCTTCTCCTGCGGCTGTGGGTTTTGAACTTTTGGCTCGATAACCTCTTCTTGCGCCACATCCGCCACTTTCGGCAGCGCAATCAGCAAGCCTTGCAGCGAGGTTGGTTTCAGCGTCAGGTCTTTCTCCTGCCAGCTCAAACCGGAGGTGAAATCCATCACCGATACGGTCGTATCATCGATGTGAATATTCACATTGTTCAGCGCGACATGGCTGAGGGTTATCGGATACGGTGTCGAGAGGTTCAGCGGCCCGCTCTCCTCTTCTTCAACCGGCGCCGATGGCGGCATTTTTTTGCTGTCGATAGCGACATTGATATCTTTGAGCGACAGGTCGTTGACGCACAGGCTGCTGCTGCGCAGGCAACCGAGGTTCACCGCGAGGTGGATTTCCCCGGCATTTACCGCCACGCCCGGCTGCTGGTAACGAATATTTTTTAGCGTCAGGTCGCGCCACCCGCCCGTCACCTGGCCTATCTCCAACCCCGGCACCCAGCGGTTTGCTGCGTTAAACAACAGATGCAGACCGCTGGTCGTTCCCACCAGAAAGATAACGGTGCCCAGCACCAGCAGGATAAACACCAGTATGCCGAGGCTGATTTTTTTCCATAAACTCATAATTCTGGCCCCAGACCGATGTAAAACTGTAAACCGTGTTCGTCTTTGTCACCGACCGGTACGGCAAAATCGAGCTTGATCGGGCCAACCGGAGATTCCCAGCGCACACCGACGCCCGCACCGGTTTTGAAATCACTGCGGCGGATATCGTTGACCGCTTCACCGCTGTCCACAAATACCGCGCCCCACCATTTTCCGGTCACGTTGTATTGATACTCCACCGAACCGGTGGCCAGCTTCGAGGCCCCCGTCAACTTGCCTTCGTTGTTTTCAGGCGAGATGGATTTGTATTTGTAGCCGCGTATGCTGCGATCGCCACCGGCGAAGAAGCGCAAATCAGGCGGTACGCGATTGAAATCACCGGTTTCTATCCAGCCAAGCGTCGCGCGGCCAATAAAGCGGTGGCGATCGTAGAGGGTGCGGATCCAGACGTTTTGCGCCTGCAAAACGAGGAAATCCACATCCGATCCCCAGGCGGTGTTGGAGTAATCCACCGAGTAGCGCTGTGAATCCCCCCAGGTTGGCATCAGTCCGCCTCGCGAGCGGGTGCGGCTCACCATCACGCCAGGGTAGAGCAGCATGGTGGTATCCGTCACATTCGCCTGGGTAAAGTGATCGAGACTCCAGCGCAGGTTAATGGCGCGCTGCCAGCCGCTGGAGAGATCCCAGTAACGCGAAACGGCGACCGTGGTCGAGTCCGCTTCGGTATCATTAAGATCGGTACGTTTAAAGCCTCCCTGAACCAGGTAGTACTGCTCCAGAGGATTTTTCAGCAGCGGCACTTTATAGCTGAAATCAAGCTGTTGCTCAGGCGCAGAGACGCTCATACCGGTCGTAAAGCTGTGACCGTAGGAGTTTACCCACGGCTTTTTCCAGGTCGCTTTCACTCTCGGCCCAACATCTGTTGAGTAACCGACCCCGGTTTCCACCGTGTTTTCAATGCGCGGCGAAACCACACCTTTGAGCGGTAGCACCTTTGTCTGCCGCGATTTTTCAAACTCAGGCGCCACCACCACAGAATTGAACCAGCCGGTTGCCGACAGGCGGCGGCTTAGCTCGGCCAGATCGCGGGTTTGATAGTAGTCACCCTCATGAAAAGGCACCAGATTTTGTAAATACTCTTCACGAATCTGCGAACCTTCAAAGGTCACGTCGCCAAAGCGATAGCGCTGCCCGCTGTCGTAATCAATGTCCCAGAAAGCTTTGTGCAGACCGAGCGCGATACCGAGCTGGCTTTTCGTAAACTCGCTGTCGAAGTAGCCTTTGCGCAGCGCAATGCTGGTGAGGGATTTTTTGAAGCTGTCGTAATCGCCCTGATTCAGCACCGTGCCGATGGCCGGGCGTTTTTTTAGCAACGCGAGATAGGCGGGATCGGTGCGCGCGCCGCCGCGCAGAACCACATCGGTGCCGCCAATCCGTACCGGTTCACCGGGCGAAACGCGTGCTATCAGCACCTGTCGCCCTGTCGCCGGTGGCGGGCGCAGTTCGAAATCAATCGTGGGTTCAAAGTACCCCAGCGCTTTTAACCCCTCGCGGATAGCATCATCAACGCGAGCCTGGAAGCGCCGGTCAGGCGTGACTTCGTCGCTCTCAATGGTTGACAGTTGGGCACGTACGTTTTTTTGCAACGCCCCGGTGAGCCCCTCCAGTTGCAATCGTACGTTAGCGGCGATAGCCGTTTCGCTCAGTAACAGCAAACCGGCGATACATAAAAGACGGATTTTTGGCACGTTCTCTCCTGAATATCCTCGTTCCCCCCGGTCAGGAAACGTAAGCGCAGCTCCGCGCCGAGCCTTGCCCCGCCTTTATGACGAAACACAAGCTGATAAAAACCCAAAAAATGGGTTGAAAAACGGGCTACTCCCCCAAATTTCTTATGATTAAATCTAGTCTGATTTAGGGGGCTTATATCCTAAATAAATCGTGTTGCAGAGCATCGTGTCGGGCAAATGAGCGTTGCCAACGCATCTGCAACATGAATATGCTGGCTAGTATTGTGTTAAAAGAGACGCAACAACACAACCCTAACAACAATCACACCTTCCGGGAGGTACTACCATGGGTTTACTCGATAAAAAAGACCTTATTTCTCAGGCTGATGCATTACCCGGACGCAACACGCCGATGCCGGTTGCCGGTTTACATGCTGTTAACGAGCATTCAATGACCAATGTGCCCGAAGGGATGGAGACAGCACTGTTTGCGATGGGCTGCTTCTGGGGCGTCGAGCGTCTGTTCTGGCAATTACCCGGCGTATATAGCACTGCCGCGGGTTATACCGGCGGCTATACGCCGAACCCGACTTACCGCGAAGTCTGTACTGGCGAGACCGGTCATGCCGAGGCGGTACGCGTCGTTTACGATCCGCAGGTCATCAGCTATGAGCAGCTGTTACAGATATTCTGGGAAAACCACGATCCCGCCCAGAGCATGCGCCAGGGCAACGATCACGGTACGCAATATCGCTCGGGGATTTACCCATTAACACCTGAGCAAAACGACGCGGCACAGGCAAGCCTGGCACGCTTTCAGGCAGCCATGCGCAGGGCAGGCGATGAGCGAGAAGTGACCACGGAAATTAAATCTGCGACGCCCTTCTATTATGCAGAAGACGAGCATCAGCAATATCTGCATAAAAACCCCTATGGATACTGCGCAATTGGCGGTATTGGCGTTTGTCTGCCGCCACAATAATCATTACCAGCGCAACGGAAAAGCCAACCTTTCAGGTTGGCTTTTTTATTTTATGGCTAAAAAACATCGTTTTTTTATATCCACTTCCTTTTGTCTTAATTAGCTTTTTTTATTTTAAAGACAAGGAAAGGTATTATGCCAGTCTCTTCCGTACACTTTCGCACCCAGCAGGGTGCTATTAGCCAGCAACATGAAAAGACGCTTAAAAACGCTTACGAAAATTTAGCCGATAATACGTACGCAAACGATACGCACTTATTACTTCCGCACTGTTTACGCAGCGAAAATAGCGCAGAAGAATTACATTTTCTTGCCCCGCCGCTTAACATGCAGCGCAGCGCCATGGCGCGCGCGGTACAATTTTTACTGTTGCTCTCACAAGTTCGGCCTACAGATGCGGGCTTACCTTTAGCGGCAGAAAATGCGTTATCGCTCAGCAGCGCACCTTTTCTCGCGGCCAGTCATCCCCACCCATACCCGGAAGTAAGCCAGCAGAAAACCGAAACCACGCCTTTTTTATTAACCGGCACCGCAGCCGCACCGGTTCCCGCTGGCGATAACGGTATCACCTGGAATAGCGCAACGAATAGCTATACGTTAACCAGTGAAGAGGAGATAAAAAATCTTTTCTCAAGACTGAAAGATTATCTGGTGGCCGAGGGGGAACTCACGTCTGATGAAGGCAAAGATTTTGAACTCAATATGCGAAGCACTGCCGCGGGCAGCCCGGTGCTTATATTCCCCATCGACGAAGCACCCGGGCATTCACCAACCAAACCGCCAGCACGTGTTAAGCGCAATTTATCCACAGAAGAAGATCCTCAAACCGTAAAACATATTGAAGAGCATTGTGCTTTTGAAGAGGAGGTGCTGGATACCCAGGGGAAAAATAAAGGAAAGGTATTATTATTCCAGGCGCAGCGTGCAGACAAACCGTTTCGCGCTATTTACGATAATAACCCGAACGGCAGACCAACCCCTGAGGAGCGCGGTATTGCGGATGGGTTAAACATCTCTTTTATTGTCGTCACCATTGGTCTGATGCCTTTAATAGGCAGTATGATCGCCAGCGCAAAACGCCGGGAATATTATCAACAACAAGGCGATACTATCTGTGCGGAAAGATATAATCATCTGATGGCCGCCACTGTCCTGACATCAATTGATGCCGGAGGCCTGGAGTATCCACAGCGCGCGGCAAAACTTCCCGGCGAGTTCTCTTCGCTTTCACATACTCAGGCCTTCGAAGACAGAGCCGCTTTTTATACCCGCAACCGGGCTACCAATATCCGTAAAGAAATTTTACTTGCGCTAAAAAATGGCAAGGGTGAGATCAGTGATAACGGCAGAGAGATTTATCTTAAGCCCACAGAAAAAGAGAATGAGTTTGTCACCTGGTATCCTCATGCAATCGATCCTGAACGGCTGGAAAGAAAAGTCGTTATTGATGAGAAAACCCTGACCTGGCGCTATGCGGATACGTTCGATATTACCGATCTTGATGTCGAAATTCTTGAAGGAAAACGCTATATCGAACTCTACGGACAAAACTATGAACTGACAAAAAATGCGCAGAATAAATATGAAATAGTCGTACATAGCGAGTCAGGGAAAACCGAGTATATACCGGTGTATATGGAACCACTGACCAAACGCTGGCATATTGCGACACACTTTGCCAAACCTGCCTTTTCAGTAGAACAGGAAAAAATACTTAATCAGTATCAGGCAGAGCTTAACCATGGATATCTTTATGTTCCTGAATTAAATAACAACCCGCAATACTATGGTTACGGGCATACGTACCATGCAGAACAAGCAGGTGATGAGACGCATTATGTATTAGGGCGGTATATTGAAATGAATGGCAAACTGATCCCGGTGCGCCAGAAAGTGATTCCGGCACACGGGGTCCGCTATGAAATTTATGATATAAAAAACCCAGCCGCCAAAGCCTGGCAAGTCGAATGGGATGGTAATCGCTGGTTATTCGAAAGCACGACGTCAGCACAAATTACCGACGAAGTGAAAAAGCAAATCACAGCGAATATGTTTATTACTGACATTGATGTCAATACCCTTTCCGCTCCCGATAGCAAAGGTATAAGGTGGAATGCCGAGGGGAAAAACTTCCTAAAAATAGATGATAAATATATTCGCGTGCGAGAGCTAAACCTCAACAGATTTGCAGTCAGCACGCCAGAAGGTGGCAATAAAATCATTATTCGCCTCGAAGATAACAAATTTCATCTGGAATCCGACAGAGAACGACTAAAAAATATCGTTACCGTTGGTTTTGGCGGCAGAAAAAGAGCACACCCCGTTGAGGCATTAAAAAACCTGGATGGTTTTAATGAAGAAACAGCCAGAGAGCTTTTGGCTAAATATCACTTCCAAAAAAATGGCCTCTATAGCGCTGACGCGTTTGTTCTCGAAATAGAACAAACGGGCGGGATACCCTACTGGGCAGAACGATTTAAGATCCCGAGAAATATTGCACAAACAAGCGTGCCGCAAGAAACCGTTAGCGTCATTGATTCACGCTTCCCTGAATTAAGTATGCAACTGAAATTAGGCCAGCCGCTGGAGGAGGGAACCTTTTTCGATGCAGATGACAATACCTTCGTTATTAAAAAATATATTTATGACGGCTCTGACGCTCCACTTAACGCAGCGATAGAAAATGCCAGGAAAATAAATCGTTTTTACGGTCCGGGGGCGGCACAGCTTTATCATGATTTTGACAAAAACTATTATCTCAGAACCTATCATCAGCCAGGCGAAGCGCTAGGTTCATTGAGTGCTGATACACTGACTGCCGATGCCGGAGAAAAGTTTGTCGATATGTTTGAAAAAACCCGGCTGGTCGGATTGAAACCTAACGATTTTGGCGCCGAAAATATCGTGTGGGACGCAAAGTCGAAATCTTTTCACCTGGGAAACGCTCTTGTCGATAAACCTGCTGATACGCTGGCTCACAGCAGCACAGCAAAGCATGAGGTGAGCTACTGGGAGGATGTGCTCGCCGAACTGGAGCAATTGGTCGCATCACAACATGATGCACCGCCTGTGGATAACGTAAAACCGATGGGTGTTCCGCAGGGTGACAATCCATCCGGGAGTGGTGCCTTAGATCAGTTGCTTCCAGAGCAGCCGGAAACCGTTGTACAAGACGATAAGGGTGTCGATACTCTGGCTAAAGCCGCTGAAAGCGCCGATGCCAGTGCCGGGATGAGCATCGAAGCGCAAGTCGCGGCGAAATATATGAAAAAAACGCCCCTCGACATATTATTTATTAACTCTGCGCCAAAATACGCAACTGTGTCAGAGAAACTCGATGAGATAATAAATATTATTGCCGCAAATAAAGGCACAGCATTACATAAATTGCAGAAGCTACGTTTATTAACATTAAAAAAATCGATAAAGGATGCTATTGATATAGAGAGCACCATTCCACAACTTGAAAAATTTGTTGATGATAATCGTAATGAAGTATTGAATCCGGGTTATGCCATGTCGCTTCCACGCAATGAAAACTATGATTATAAAACTGTAGAACGTAATTACTGGCTTTATAACATCAGGACATCAAAAGAAGGCACAGAAGCCGAAACGTTATTATACCCGGAAGATCGCCTCGTCGAATTACAACAAGCTGAGCTTGACGCCACAAAATATGAAACCGCCGTAAAAGATCTCCCTGAAGAGGAAAGAACAGCGCTCAGGATCTGGACCGGCTTACCTAAGGAAGTGGGAAAATCTTATAGTGACAATTCCATTTCAACAGGTATCTCAATAAGTTATGAGCTAAATATGGATCTGAGAGAAGAAGAGCCGCTCACGGAAGAGTTACAAAACTTATATGACAACATATTAAGTGCGTTAACCCCTGGTAAGCTTCCCGTACAAAAAGGGGAATATATCAGAACGGCATCGTATAAATTTCCGGATGCCGATCCCTGGTCTGCCGGTAATATTGCAGTTGGCGATATCGTGTCAAACGGCAAACAATTTATGAGCGTCTCATCCGATACGATTTTTGCCGAAGAGTATGCCAAAAAAGGCGTCGATTATTTGAGGACAATAATAAATTATAAAATTGCCACACCATATGGCCCGACGCCATTGTTGCCAAACGCGTTATCTTTATCAACGTTTGAAAATGAGTATTTATACCGGCCCAATACCTATTTCAGAGTTAAAGAGATCTCTGTTATGGAGCCTTTACCGACGATGCATATTGATGGTAAGCGCCGTGAGCTTAAATTACCGACAAGAATAGGAGTGGTTCTTGAAGAGGTGGAACTTACAACGGCGGGCGCCGAACATACGATAAAAGATATTTTTAGCGGCAAAAGCTGGACAATCAAAAACCCGGACACCCGAGAAGAGGCACAGGTGAATCCTGTCATCGCCCTGGATATTTTTAGCGGCAGGAGAAGGGATATTATGCCGCCAGAGCAAACGGAGTAAATTCCGACGCAGGTCAGTGGCGTGCGAAACGTAACATAATGCTTACACCTCTGGCAGCGTCACCGGAGCTTACGCTATACTAAGCCGGAAATTGCCGGTCCACCGCTTCGGGCCGGTTTTCATTGTGTTTACCACATGGATATTCCAAAAAACCCTTCCGAGGATCCGGTTAATAGCTGGATAAATTATGTTAAACAGTATCTTAGTCATACTCTGTCTCATCGCTGTAAGTGCGTTCTTTTCGTTATCAGAGATATCGCTTGCAGCTTCCAGAAAGATAAAACTCAAGTTGCTCGCCGATGAGGGCAATATCAACGCAGTCCATATCCTGAAAATGCAGGAGAATCCTGGCACCTTTTTTACCGTCGTACAGATTGGCCTCAATGCGGTGGCCATCCTCGGGGGTATTGTGGGTGATGCCGCCTTCTCTCCGGCGTTTTACAGCATGCTTACCAACGTTGTCTCCCCGGAGCTTGCCGATCAGCTGAGCTTTATTATCTCGTTCTCTCTGGTCACCGGGCTGTTTATTCTGTTTGCCGACCTGACACCGAAACGCATCGGTATGATTGCGCCCGAAGCCGTGGCTTTGCGTATCATCAACCCGATGCGCTTCTGTTTATTCGTTTTTCGCCCGCTGGTCTGGTTTTTTAACGGCATGGCTAACGTCATCTTTCGTATCTTCAAGCTGCCAATGGTACGCAAAGACGATATCACCTCCGATGATATTTATGCGGTAGTGGAAGCCGGAGCGCTGGCTGGCGTGCTGCGTAAGCAGGAGCACGAGCTGATTGAGAACGTGTTTGAACTTGAGTCGCGCACCGTGCCGTCTTCAATGACGTCACGCGAAAATGTGATTTGGTTCGATCTGCACGAAGACGAGCAGAGCCTGAAAAACAAAGTCGCCGAGCATCCCCACTCTAAATTCCTGGTGTGTAACAACGATATTGACCATATCGTGGGCTATGTGGATTCCAAAGACCTGCTAAACCGCGTGCTGGCAAACCAGAGCATGGCGCTTAACAGCGGGGTGCAAATCCGCAATGTGCTGATCGTGCCCGATACGCTGACGCTTTCTGAAGCGCTGGAAAGTTTCAAAGCGGCCGGTGAAGATTTTGCCGTCATCATGAACGAGTACGCGCTGGTGGTAGGCGTTATCACCCTCAACGATGTGATGACCACTCTGATGGGCGATCTTATCGGTCAGGGGCTGGAAGAGATGATTGTGGCGCGTGATGAAAACTCATGGCTGATTGATGGCGGGACGCCGATTGATGACGTGATGCGCGTGCTGGATATTGACGAATTCCCGCAGTCGGGTAATTACGAAACGATCGGCGGCTTTATGATGTTTATGCTGCGAAAAATCCCGAAACGTACCGATTCGGTGAAGTTTTCCGGCTATAAATTTGAAGTGGTGGATATCGATAACTACCGTATCGATCAGCTGCTGGTCACGCGCATTGACGCCCGCGCGCCGGTGTTGACGCCAAAACTGCCGGACGCGGAAGAGCAAGGCGCAGCTTAAGCGAGCGTACAAACATCAACGGCCCCGATGGGGCCGTTTTTTTATAGTACCTGAACTACTGCATAGCACTACTGGACTGGTTATGCCATTTCGGTTTGCAGACGCATCACCTGGCGATTAACTTCAGACATAACAGACAGATGCTGTTTGTCTTTTACCCTCGGGATAAGGATTTTTCCCTTATCAAACTCGAAAGCACCTACGTCCTTGATGTACAACCGTCCACGGAACAGGATTTTGACGTACTTAGCCACCTGACGTGGGTTGTAACGTTGGAAAATTTTCATTCTTGTATCTCCTGTGAAGCCTTACGCCCTTGCGGTACCAAATCGGACCAGCGTGGTTGAGCGCAAATTTATTGCTCAATGACTATAGTTCAGAACCCGAGGGATACATAGTGTGAATAAGATTATTTACCATTTGATGACAATTATTCAGAGGATTCTTTGCGGCCTCTCCAGGAACGCAGTATAAGTCCGCATTTTTTCAAGGAAATGTGCGTTCGCCCGCAAACTGGCATTCCGCTTGCGGGAAAAACAAATAAATCGCACTTATGATTAAATTGTTAAACCAAGTGGTCGGATCACCTGCATAACGATAAGGAAACACCATGACCCTACGTACTATCCTGGCAGCCACATGCCTGCTGCTGCCGCTGGTTGCTTCAGCACATAATTTTGAAACGAACCAGCGCGTGTCGCCGGTAGGCATCGCCGATCGCGGGGAGCTGTTGCTTGATAATGACAAGTTTAGCTATAAAAACTGGAACAGCGCCCAGCTCGCTGGCAAAGTGCGCGTGGTGCAGCATATTGCTGGCCGGACGTCGGCAAAAGAGAAGAACGCGGCGCTGATAGAAGCGATAAAATCCGCCAATCTGCCGCACGATCGCTACCAAACCACCACCATCGTCAATACGGATGACGCTATCCCTGGCAGCGCAATGTTTGTTCGCAGTAGTCTTGAGAGCAATAAAAAACTTTACCCGTGGTCACAGTTTATCGTCGACAGCAATGGCGTTACGCGTAAAGCCTGGCAACTGGAGGAAGAGAGCTCGGCGATAGTGGTGCTTGATAAAGAAGGCCGCGTACAGTACGCAAAAGATGGCGGGCTAAGCCAGCAAGAGGTGCAGCAGGTTATCGCCCTGCTGCATAAGCTGCTTAATAAATAGAGACGCGAAAGCCAGGGTTAATGAAGGACTCACGCGGCGTGTAGTCCAGCGTTCGCCCTTGCCAGTCACGCACATATGCCCCGGCAGCTACCGCCACCGCATGGCCTGCTGCCGTATCCCAGATGCTGGTCGGCCCGAAGCGCGGGTAGAGCTGCGCCTGCCCCTCCGCCACCAGGCAAAACTTCAGCGAAGAGCCAATGGCCGTGGTCTGGTGCTCGCCTAACTGGCTAAGATACTCTTTTAACTCATCATCGGCGTGGGAGCGGCTGACCACCACCAGCGGCGGGCGGGCATCGCTGACGTGGATCTGCGAACAGTTGCCCGACTCATCCTTCCACGCTTTCCCCTCTGCGGCGAAATACATCACTTTCAGCACCGGCGCATACACCACGCCAAGCGTCGGCTTACCGTTTTCAATCAACGCAATGTTCACGGTGAACTCGCCGTTGCCTTTAATAAACTCTTTCGTCCCGTCCAGCGGGTCTACCAGCCAGTAACGCTGCCAGTTCTGACGCACACTCCAGGTAGGCGGATCTTCCTCAGAGAGCACGGGGATATCCGGCGTCAGGGTTTGCAGCCCGCGCACAATCACCTCATGGGCGGCGATGTCCGCCGCAGTAACCGGAGAATCGTCCAGTTTGCTGGCGACATCCATCGGCTTGTTACCCTTGTAGACCTGCATAATGGCATCACCCGCTTCGCGCGCGAGCTGACAAATAGCTTCTAACATTTTCCACCTCTCTGTTCAGTGGTTTGTAACTCTTTGTTTTACTTATATCGCATTGTGGTGGAATCTGCCATCTGTGATAGCGATTGCGGTTTCCCTGCTCATTTTTATGGCAGTATTCACAATTCTGTAAGCAACAAAATGTACATAACATTTGCTTTTGCGACTTAGCCCTAATTAAGGACACCTCTGATGATTAAGTTTAGTGCAACGCTACTTGCCACGCTGATTGCGGCGAGCGTGCAGGCTGCAACGGTGGATTTACGCATTCTGGAAACCACTGATTTGCATAGCAATATGATGGGCTTTGATTATTACAAAGATACCGCCACGGAGAAATTCGGACTTGTGCGCACCGCCAGTCTGATTAACGCCGCACGCCAGGAAGTAAAAAACAGCGTGCTGGTGGATAACGGCGACTTAATCCAGGGCAGCTCGTTGGGTGACTATATGGCGGCCAAAGGGCTTAAAAACGGCGACGTTCATCCGGTGTATCAAGCGATGAACACGCTGAATTATGACGCAGGTAATCTGGGCAATCATGAATTTAACTACGGCCTCGACTACCTGCATAAGGCGCTGTCGGGGGCTAAATTCCCCTACGTCAACGCCAATATTATCGATGCGAAAAGTCAAAAACCGCTCTTTACCCCTTACCTGATCAAAGAGACGGCGGTGGTGGATAATGAAGGCAAGCCGCAGACGTTGCGTATTGGCTATATCGGCTTTGTTCCGCCGCAAATCATGGTCTGGGATAAAGCCAATCTGAGCGGCAAAGTGACGGTGAATGATATTACCGAAACCGCCAAAAAGTATGTGCCGGAAATGCGTGAAAAAGGTGCCGACGTAGTGGTGGTGGTCGCCCACTCCGGCCTGTCGGTAGAACCCTGGCAGACAATGGCTGAGAACTCCGTCTATTACCTCAGCGAAGTGCCGGGGGTGGATGCCATTCTGTTTGGTCACGCGCATGCCGTCTTCCCCGGCAAAGATTTTGCGGATATTAAAGGCGCCGATATTGATAAAGGAACGCTGAACGGCGTGCCTGCGGTGATGCCTGGCATGTGGGGCGATCATCTGGGCGTGGTGGATCTGGTGCTCAATAACGATGCCGGTAAATGGCAGGTTAGCGAAGCGAAAGCCCAGGCGCGGCCTATTTATGACACGACAGCGAAAAAAGAGCTGGTGAGCGAAGACCGCGCGCTGGTCGACATCCTCAAACACTCTCATGATGCCACCCGCGAGTTTGTCGGCAAACCGATTGGCAAATCCGCCGACAATATGTACAGCTACCTGTCGCTGGTGCAGGCCGATCCGACCGTGCAGGTGGTGAACAACGCGCAGAAAGCCTATGTCGAACACTTTATTCAGGGCGATCCTGACCTGGCAACACTGCCGGTGCTCTCTGCCGCCGCGCCATTTAAAGCTGGCGGGCGTAAAAACGATCCGGCCAGTTACGTTGAAGTGGAAAAAGGGCAGCTGACCTTCCGTAATGCCGCCGACCTCTATCTTTACCCCAATACGCTGGTGGTGGTGAAAGCAACCGGTAAAGAGGTGAAAGAGTGGCTGGAGTGCTCGGCGGGTCAGTTTAACCAAATCGATCCCAGCAGCGACAAACCGCAAAGCTTGCTGAACTGGGACGGTTTTCGCACCTATAACTTTGACGTGATTGACGGGGTCAATTACCAGATAGATGTGACGCAACCGGCACGCTACGACGGCGAGTGCCAGAGCGTGAACCCGCAGGCAGAGCGTATTAAGCATCTCACCTTCCAGGGCAAACCCATCGACCCGAACGCGGTGTTCCTGGTAGCGACCAATAACTACCGGGCTTACGGCGGCAAGTTTGCCGGAACCGGCGACAGCCATATCGCGTTCGCCTCGCCGGATGAGAACCGTTCCGTGCTGGCGAAGTGGATTGGTGAAGAATCAAAACGCGCGGGGGAAATCCACCCGGCGGCCGATAACAACTGGCGATTGGCTCCCATCCACGCCACCCGCAAACTGGATATTCGCTTTGAAACCGCCCCGACGGAAAAAGCCGGGGCCTTTATCAAAGAGAAAGCGCAATATCCGATGGAGAAAACCGGAACGGACGAAATTGGTTTTGCGGTTTATAAGCTTGATCTAAGCAAGTAATTACCCGGCCCGGGGGAACTGCGCTTCGCGTTCAGCGCGAAAAGCCAGCACCTCGGGCACATTCACCTCGATCCAGTCGGCAAGCGCAGCCACTTTCTCACTGACCTGCTCCCCAAGCGGCGTCAGGCTGTACTCCACATGCGGCGGAACCACCGGGTAGGCCAGCCGGTTAATAAACCCATCCTGCTCCAGCCATTGCAGACTTTGCGCCAGCATCTTTTCGCTAACGCCGCCCATTTTGCGCCGCAGGTCGCTAAAACGGTGCGTGCCATCGCGCAACGCTATCAGGATCAGTACCCCCCAGCGGCTGGTCACATGCTTGAGGATATCCCGCGACGGGCACTGCTCGGCAAACAGGTTGCCGTCGCGCAACTGTTCACTCAATGTTGGCGCACCAGAGTCACTTTTCATACTTACCTTTTTGTACGTACTTACTAAAAGTTAGTTAGAGTGCTAGCTTATCATAACACTCACGAAACAGTTAAGGAGACACCATGATCGCACTCACCGGCGCAACCGGCCAGCTGGGGCAATTTGTTGTGGCTGAGCTGCTCAAGCGCGTTGCGGCAAACCAGATAATCGCTATCGTACGTAACCCGGCAAAAGCCGAATCCCTGAGCAAACAAGGCGTGCTTGTCCGTCAGGCCGACTACAATGACCAGGCCGCGCTGGCGCAAGCGCTCAAAGGCGTGGATAAACTGCTGCTGATCTCCTCCAGCGAAGTGGGTCAACGCACGGCACAGCATCGAAACATTATCAGCGCGGCCAAAGAAGCAGGGGTGAAATACATTGCTTACACCAGCTTGCTGCACGCCGACACCTCCCCGCTGGGTCTGCATGTTGAGCATGTGGCGACAGAAAAAATGCTCGCTGAGAGCGCTATCCCCTACACGCTTTTGCGTAACGGCTGGTACAGCGAAAACTACCTTGCCAGCGTACCGCCCGCCCTCGCACACGGCGTATTTATCGGTGCGGCTGGCGAGGGCAAAATCGCCTCGGCCACCCGTGCTGATTATGCCGCCGCTGCCGCACGCGTACTGATTGAAGAGGGCCACGCTGGCAAAATCTATGAGCTGGCCGGAGATACAAGCTGGACATTAAGCGAGCTGGCTGCGCTGCTGAGCCACGCCAGCGGTAAGCAAGTGGTCTATCAGAACCTGAGTCAGGCGGAATTTGCCGCCGCGCTGAAAAGCGCCGGGCTGCCGGACGACCTCGCCGAGCTGCTGGCTGATTCTGACGCTGGCGCGGCAAAAGGCGGTCTGTTTGATGACAGCGCAACATTAAGCAAACTGATAGGCCGCCCGACCACGACCATCCAGCAGAGCATCAACGCCCTGCTGTAATTGTTGCAAGCTGGTTAATTTTTGTAGCATGCCGCCGGGCCATCCTTAATAATGAACAGATGGCCCTGCGGAGAATAAATGTGGAAGGCGTACCCGAACAGTTTAACGACGAACGCGACAGCGCGCGTTTTCGCCACCTGCCGACGCTACCGGGCGTTGAGCTGTATCACGCCCATATCTCTCGCTACGCCTTTGAGCCTCATACGCATGAAGCGTTTGGCATCGGCGCGATTGAGGCAGGCGCCGAGCGTTTTCGCTATCGCGGCAGCCAGTATGTCGCCCCGGCAAACTCGATCGTCACCATGAACCCGGACGAGCTGCACACTGGCGAAGCGGAAACCGCCGACGGCTGGCGCTACCGTATGGTCTATCTCGATGCGGATTTACTGGAACAAGTGACCGGCATCCGCCACTGGTGGTTTCGCGATGTCACCCGCCACGATCCACGGCGGGCACACCAGATCTGCACACAGATACATGGCCTGTGGCACACCGACGATTCGCTGGCGCAACAAGGGCTGTTGCTGGATCTTATCGATAGCTTTCGCCCGCTGGCGCACCACGCACCGCAGCGCCAGGAAGGCGCGCACCGCTTTGACCAGGTTCGCGAGTACCTTCACGACAACTACATGCACAGCCTGACGCTGGATGAACTGGCGAACGTTGCGGCGCTCAGCCCGTACCATTTTCAACGCCAGTTTAAGGCCCATTTTCACGTTACACCGCACCAGATGTTGATGGCCATTCGTTTGTGGCGCGCGAAAGCATTCCTGACGCAAGGGATGCCCGCCGCACAAGTCGCCGCCGCCACCGGCTTAACCGACCAGTCCCACCTGACCCGCGCGTTTACCCACCGCTACGGTATCACCCCGGTGCGCTATCAAAAGCAGGTTGCGCGCCGCTAATGCGCAATCTCGTACAATATTCTCGCGCATTACGCTTCTACACTGGCCGCAAAGAGATGAAATGGGTGCAGAGATGATTAGCGGTGTGGTGTATGCCCTGCTTGCCGGGCTGATGTGGGGACTGATTTTTGTCGGGCCATTGATTGTGCCGGACTACCCGGCGGTGTTGCAATCTACAGGGCGTTACCTGGCGCTTGGGCTGATTGCCCTGCCGCTGGCATGGCTGGGTCGCGCACGCCTGCGCACGCTGTCGCGCCACGACTGGCTGACTGCGCTGGGTCTGACCATGATGGGGAACCTGATTTATTACGTCTGCCTCGCCAGCGCCATTCAGCGTACCGGCGCGCCGGTTTCAACCATGATTATTGCGACGCTGCCGGTCGTGATCCCGGTGTGCGCAAACCTGCTCTATAGCCAGCGTGATGGCAAACTTTCCTGGCGTCGCCTGGTTCCGGCACTCCTGTGCATCGCGCTGGGATTACTGTGTGTGAATATTGCCGAGCTGCGCCACGGCCTGCCTGACTTCAGCCCTTCGCGCTACGGCACGGGAATTGCGCTGGCGTTTATCGCCGTGGTCTGCTGGGCATGGTATGCGCTACGGAATGCGCGCTGGTTGCGGGAAAACCCCGACAAAAACCCGATGATGTGGGCAACGGCGCAGGCGCTGGTGACGCTGCCGGTGTCGCTGGTGGGCTATGTGCTGGCATGCTGGTGGATCTCGGCGCAGCAGCCCGCCTTCCCGCAGCCGTTTGGCCCCCGCCCGCTGGTCTTTCTCGCGCTGATGTTTGCCATTGCCGTGCTCTGCTCCTGGGTAGGCGCGCTGTGCTGGAATATTGCCTGCCAGCGCTTGCCGACGGTGATCGTCGGCCCGCTGATTGTTTTTGAAACTCTGGCCGGGCTTTTGTATACCTTTTTACTGCGCCAGAGCTTCCCGCCGCTGTTGACCTTCTGCGGCATCGTGCTGCTAATAGGCGGCGTGGTGACGGCCGTGCTCTCCAAACCGGCAAAAACCCGCGTCAGTTCGCTTAACGAAACGGATGCCTGAAGGCAGTCTGGCCGTCACCGCAGACTCAGAAGTTTTCCCAGTCCATTTCGCTCTGCGCGCTGTCCGCTTTTGGCTTCCATGATGGCGCGCTGGCAACCGAACGCGGGGTGGATGTACCGCTGCGGTTCACTTTAAACAGCGCCACCGTTTCGTTCAACCGCGCGGCCTGCTCTTCGAGCGTCGCGGCGGCGGCGGCGGACTCCTGCACCAGCGCAGCGTTCTGCTGCGTCACGCTATCCATTTCGGTGACCGCCAGCGCAACCTGGTCAATCCCCCGGCTTTGCTCATCAGAGGCGGAAGAGATCTCGGCCATAATATCCGTCACACGCGTGACGGCGCTGACTATCTCGGCCATTGTTTCACCAGCTTCATTAACCAGCGCCGAACCCGCATTCACCCGCTTGCCGGAGTCTTCAATCAGCCCTTTGATCTCTTTGGCCGCTTCCGCGCTACGCTGCGCCAGCGTGCGCACTTCCCCGGCGACCACCGCAAAACCGCGCCCCTGCTCACCGGCGCGCGCCGCTTCAACTGCCGCATTCAGCGCCAGGATATTGGTCTGGAAGGCAATAGAGTCGATAACATTAGTAATATGCGCAATTTTGTTGGAACTTGTGGCGATCTCCTCCATCGTGCGCACCACGCTTTCGACCACATTGCCGCCTTTTTTTGCCGTACCGGAGGCGGTCTGCGCCAGTTGTGTTGCCTGGCGAGCATTGTCGGCATTCTGTTTCACCGTGGCGGTTAACTGCTCCATGCTGGCAGCGGTCTCTTCCAGCGATGCCGCCTGCTGCTCAGTACGGGAAGAGAGGTCGGTACTGCCTGCGGAGATTTCGCCTGCGCCGGTATAGATGGAATCCGCGCCATCGCGCACCACGCTAACGGTTTTCACCAGCGATTGCTGCATCCCCTGGACGCTTTTGGCGAGCAGGGCGATTTCGTTTTTCCCCCCAGCCTCAATTGCCTCGGTTAAATCACCATCAGCAATATGATTAATATGTCCCATCACTACATGCAATGGTTTTATCAATACCGACTTAATAAAGATCCAGCTCAGAATAATCACCAGCGCCACAATAACCATGACAATAGCAATAACCCAAAGCATACGCTGGTAGCCGCTTTCATTATCTTTGATGCCGATATCTATCATTTTTGCTTCGGCATCACGCCAGTGCAAATAACTCTGCTGGGTTTCATCTTTATTTTTTTGCGCATCCTGGCGCAGCATTCCCTTAATATCACCCAGAGCCAGCAGGCGATTCATCTCACTGAGCGAATGATGATAATTTAGCCAGGCCTTTTCCATATTTTCAGAAAGACGAGGATCGATGCCGGGTGTTTCAGCAAGAGAGGTAAAGACTTTAAAGTGGGCTTCGGATTCTTTCAGTAACCCGGCGGCGCTGTCATGTAACTGTTGGAGAGTGACGCCTTCCGCCAGCCCTATTTCTTCACTTTGCAGGCGCAACAAGCCACGGTTAATGTCGACCCGCGCAAGGTTCAACGTGATCCATGCATCGGTAAAAGAGATGACATTACCGTTCATCGCCTGGTTTATCGTAAAATTTTTCTTGTCATTATTCAGGGCATTTATAAATAATCCTGAAGATATAACCTGAACCACAGCCAGCAGGCTTAATACAACCACCATTAGCCAGGTCACTTTTATTCGTTGAAACATAGGAAGTCCTTAAAATTTTCAGAAGAGTACTTGCCTATTGTTTAAGTATTCAACGCAGGTTTCTAGCGCTTTTATTTATAACCTACAAAAATCACAAATTAATTATTTCAAACACGCCGGATTAATAATTTAATGATTGAAACACGGCGAATAATTACCCATCAGATAAATCCAAAGAATTATATTCAAGAAAGTATTTGCCAGGTAGATAAAATAAAAAACCCGCCATCGATGTAGCGGGTTTCTGTTATTCGGGAAATACGCTTTTAGAAGGTTTCCCAGTTACCTTCAGCAGCAGGTTGTGCCGCCTTCGTTTGCGGTTTGCTCAGCGGCGAACGAAGCGCAGGAGCTTGCGTGCCACGCGAACGGTTGATTTTAAACACGGCAACCGTTTCGTTCAGGCGTGCAGCTTGCTCTTCCAGCGCGGCGGCGGCGGCGGCAGACTCCTCGACCAGCGAGGCGTTCTGCTGCGTGACGCGATCCATTTCAGCCACCGCCTGGCCGACCTGGTCGATACCACGGCTTTGCTCATCAGAGGCAGAAGAAATCTCGCCCATGATGTCCGTTACGCGGGTAACGGCGCTGACGATTTCAGCCATGGTTTCCCCGGCCTCATGAACCAGCGCGGCACCGGCATCAACACGGCTGCCTGAATCTTCAATCAGCCCTTTGATCTCCTTGGCTGCTTGCGCGCTACGCTGCGCCAGCGTACGGACCTCACCGGCAACGACCGCAAAGCCACGGCCCTGCTCGCCCGCACGCGCCGCTTCGACTGCCGCATTCAGCGCCAGAATATTCGTCTGGAATGCAATACCGTCAATCACATTGGTGATTTGCGCAATTTTGCTGGAACTTGCGGCGATCTCATCCATCGTACGCACCACACCGTCAACCACCTGGCCGCCCTTCTTCGCGGTACCGGATGCATTCTGCGCAAGCTGTGTGGCCTGGCGCGCGTTGTCGGCGTTCTGCTTCACCGTTGCCGTCAGCTGTTCCATGCTGGCTGCGGTCTCTTCCAGCGATGCGGCCTGCTGTTCAGTACGCGAGGAGAGATCGTTGCTCCCGGCGGAAATTTCACCCGCGCCGGTATAAATGGTGTCAGCGCCATCGCGCACCACGCTAACGGTTTTCACCAGCGATTGCTGCATCTCCTGCACATTCTGCGCCAGGCGCGCCATTTCGTTTTTACCTTCGGCATCGATATTGTGCGTCAGGTCGCCGTTGGCGATATGGCGAATATGATCCATCACCACATGCAATGGTTTGAGCAGCACGCGCTGCATCGCTATCCAGCTCATCACAATGACAAGTGCAACCAGCACCATCACGACGCCCAGGATCCACAGGATACGCTGATAATCACGATCGTTTTGCGCGACCCCGGCGCTGGAAAGCTCGCTTTGCGCATCACGCCACGCACGGTAGCTTTTCTGCATCGCAGTCTGCTTCTGCTCGGCATTCTGGCGGAACATCTCTTCCAGATTACCCGCCACCAGCAAACGATTCATTTCAGCAAGCGTTGCGTGATAGATACCGTACTGCTTTTCCAGCTCGTCGGTCAGGTTCTTGTCCAGCCCCGGCGTGTTCGGAATTGTTTTGTACTTATCAAAATGGACGCGCGCCTGCTGGAGCAAATCGTCAGCGATTTTTGCCAGTTCACTGAGCTGACCGCCGTTAATCTCGCTGGCAGTACTGCTTTGCAGGCGCAACATGCCACGGTTAAGCGTCACGCGTGCCTGGTTGAGGCTTATCCAGGCGTCGGTGAATTCAGAAACGTTCTGGCTGGAAACCTGAGATACATTGAAGTTGTTTTTGTCATTATTCAACGCGCTGAGGAACACCCCTGCGGAAATAAGCTGCATCGCACCAAGTGCGACTAACACAATGATTAATAAAGTAATAACCTTAATACGCTTGAACATCGTCGGCCTTTATAGTGTGCAGGATATACTGTCTGAAGTCTTGGTATCGGCAGGGGCCTAAAGTTGTTTAATTCTGCAACAATGCATTATCGAAGAATTTTCATAAAAACTACCTGAATTCAACACGTTAATGTCGAAAGAATTTTTTGTGATTCACATCACTGTTTTTCACCATAAAAAAGCATAAGTGCACTTCCCGCCTGCCACCCAGGGGGTATATCATCAAGATAAAGATGCATTTAAAATACATCTTAATAATTTCACCATGAGGTAATAGCTATGGCTTTGCGCGATCAATCCCTGGGTGAGCTGGCGCTTTCCATTCCGCGCGCCAGCGCCCTGTTCCGTCAATACCATCTGGACTACTGCTGCGGCGGTAAGCAGACGCTTGCACATGCCGCGAGCCGCAAGGAGCTGGATATCGAGGTTATTGAAGCACAGCTGGCGCAGCTCGCCACACAACCTGTAGAAAAAGACTGGCGTACAGCGCCGCTGGCAGAGCTGATTGACCATATTATTGTGCGCTATCACGACAGGCACCGTGAGCAGCTGCCGGAGCTTATTTTGCAAGCCACCAAAGTTGAGCGCGTCCACGCCGACAAACCAGGTGTCCCGAAGGGTTTAACCAAATACCTGACGATGCTGCATCAGGAACTGACCAGCCATATGATGAAAGAAGAACAGGTGCTGTTTTTGATGATCAAACGCGGCATGGGCGCACAAGCGGGCGGGCCAATTAGCGTGATGGAAAGTGAGCACGATGAAGCGGGCGAGCTGCTGGAGGTCATCAAACACATCACCAATAACGTGACGCCGCCGCCGGAAGCCTGTACGACCTGGAAAGCGATGTATAACGGAATCAATACGCTGATTGATGACCTGATGGAACACATCAGCCTGGAAAATAACAACCTCTTCCCGCGGGCGCTCGCAGGCGCATAAAAAAAGGCGCCCGAGAGCGCCAGTACTATGGGAGTTTAGAGCCGCATTGCGGCTCTTTTTTTATGGCTGGCGATTGTTCAACCGCTTCTTACCCACGTAGAACCAGCCTGCGCCCAGCACCAGGAACCACAGCGGCGTCACCATCATCGCCTGACGGGTATCCACTTCCAGGGTCAGCAGCACCAGCACGAAGGCAAAGAAAGCCATGCAGACCCAGCACATCACTTTGCCCAGCGGCATCTTATAGAGAGATTTCTCATGCAGATGCGGGCGTTTTTTGCGATACACCAGATATGAGCAGAGGATAATCGTCCAGACAAACATAAACAGCAGCGCCGAAACCGTGGTTATCATGGTGAAGGCCGCGATGGCGCTCGGGTTCACATACAGCATCACCACGCCGCCCAGCAGGCAGATGCAGGAGAAGGTCAGGCCTTTCGCGGGCACCGCACGTTTGGACAGGCTGGCGAACGCTTTGGGCGCGACGCCGTCCTGCGCCAGGCCAAACAGCATACGGCTGGTGGAGAACACACCGCTGTTGGCTGAAGAGGCGGCCGAAGTCAGCACTACAAAGTTAATGATGCTCGCCGCCGCCGGGATCCCGACCAGCACGAACAGCTCAACAAACGGGCTCTTATCCGGCACCACGGAGCTCCACGGCGTCACCGACATAATCACTATCAGCGCAAAAACGTAGAACATAATAATACGCAGCGGAATCGAGTTGATGGCGCGCGGCAGGGACTTCTCCGGGTCTTTTGTTTCCGCAGCCGTGGTGCCCACCAGTTCAATACCGACGAAGGCAAAGACCGCTATCTGGAAACCGGCAAAGAAGCCGCTGATGCCTTTCGGAAACCAGCCGCCATCGTTCCATAAGTGCTCAAAAGACGCCTGCACGCCGCCAGGAGACTGGAAGTGCGTCAGCACCATGACCAGGCCGACAATGATCAGCGCGACGATGGCGACGATTTTGATCATCGCAAACCAGAACTCCATCTCGCCAAACATTTTTACCGTTGCGAGGTTGAGGCTCAACAGCAGCAGTACCACCGCCAGTGCGGCAATCCAGTCCGAAAGCCCCGGGAACCAGAACTGGGCATAGGCGGTGATTGCCACCACGTCAGCCATACCGGTCACCACCCAGCAGAACCAGTAGGTCCAGCCGGTAAAATACCCCGCCCACGGCCCCAGCAGATCGGCGGCGAAGTCGCTAAAGGATTTGTATTCGAGATTCGACAACAGCAGTTCGCCCATCGCGCGCATCACGAAAAACAGCATAAAGCCAATAATCATATAGACGAAGATTATCGACGGCCCTGCGAGACTGATGGTTTTCCCGGACCCCATAAACAGCCCGGTACCGATGGCACCGCCAATTGCAATAAGCTGAATATGCCGGTTTGTAAGATTGCGCCGTAGCGACTGTTCAGCCGGAGCCTGTTCCTCGGCGGCGACTTTAACCTGATCTACCATGTTGTGTTCCTGTCTGTGTTGTTGGCTCTGCTGGCCTTTCTGACTGCCTGGTCCTTTTTTATGGACGCATCGATATTAGGTAAGAAACGAAGGGATGAATACTATGATTTAGATCTAATGTTAAATTTTTGTTTAAAGTGAGTGTCATATCACTTAGATAATGTCAAACAGCTCACAAAAATACACCCGATGGCGCACTTTGCAAGATAATATATCGGTGATTGTCTGATAAACGAACGAAAAACGAAGAGAGTGCCCCTCCCTGGCGGAAGAGGCGTGCTGGCAGGGTATATTACAGGATGTCCAGCAGTTCGACTTCAAAGACCAGCGTGCTGAACGGCGGAATGGACGCGCCAGCGCCACGCTCACCGTAAGCCAGGTTGTGCGGGATAGTCAGCTCCCATTTGGAACCTACCGGCATCAGGGTCAGCGCTTCAATCCAGCCAGCAATCACGCCATTGACCGGGAATTCAGCTGGTTCGCCGCGCGCGACAGAGCTGTCAAACACGGTGCCGTCGATAAGTTTGCCGGTGTAGTGTACGCGAACGCGGTCGGTACGCGCCGGGATAGCCCCTTCACCCTGGGTGATAACGCGGAACTGCAGGCCGGATTCGGTGCTGTTCACGCCTTCACGCGTGCGGTTTTCGTCCAGATATTTCACGCCTTCAGCCGCCATCTCTTCAAAACGTGAGCGGCGTACCGCGTCAGCACGTTCATGAATTTCACGCAGCGCACGGTGTACAACATCAACCGGCACCGCAGGTTGTTTGCCCGCCAGCGCGTCCGCGATGCCCGCGACCAGCGCTTCAGGTAACAACCCTTCTAACCCGGATTCGCTCAGCTGCTGTCCTACCTGTAAGCCAATACCGTAACTGGCTTGCGCTTCGATCGTGTCAAAAGTTGGGGTGGTCATGGGTTTTCCTTTCATGCTTTACAGTAGCGCGCAGCATAACAGCCGGGCTGCACCGGGTACAACTTTGTTGCAAAAACACCGTGCGCATGAACAACAACCCGGCAGGAAATTTCCCAAACATGTCGGTGAAAGTGCATCTTTGTGCTGGCGATCAGAGAGTTATCATCCCAGGGACGGCGCGCTGAGTATATACTCAACGAAACAGGACATTAACTGACGCGGAGCAGGAGGAGAACCATGCCCGGGCGTTTTGAACTGAAACCCACTTTGGTGAAGATCTGGCACGCTCCGGACAATTTTCGCCTGATGGACCCCCTTCCGCCTGGTCATCGGCGCGGCCTGATTTTTGCCGCCCTGTTGGTGGTAATTGGTTTCTTGTTACCCGTGCCTGATGACACTTCCCTGCCCGCCAGGCGCGACGCGCAAATTGACCTGCCTGCGAGCGGGCAAGCGCCACCGCCGCCGGTCATCAGTGAACCTCAGCAAGGGATAGTGCCGGACAACGCCCCTCCTGAACAGCAAGCAGAGCCGCCCGCCGCGCAAAACGCACCGCCTGCCGTCGGGATTGAGCAGCAGTGGCGTTCTTATCGTGTTGGTGAAGGTAAAACGCTCGCACAGCTATTTCGTGATAACAATTTGCCGCCGGTCGATGTATATGCCATGGCAAAAGTGGAAGGCGACGGGAAACCGCTGAGTAATTTACAAAGCGGCCAGTGGGTGAAGATTCGCCAGAACGCGAACGGCGTGGTAACCGGCCTGACGATTGAGACAAACGGCCAGCAGGTATTGTTCACTCGCCAGCCGGACGGCAGTTTTATCCGCGCACGCTAAACAATAACGCCGGGGAATTTACCCGGCGCGTTTATTGACCCACCAGATACCGGAGCACACCAGCACCAGCGCCAGCGCGTATTTCCACTCCAGAATATTTTCCCCAAGAAAAATCGATGACAGCACCGCGCCGGAGACCGGGATCAGGAAGTTAAACGGCGCAATCATGCCGACGCGGTTATATTTCAGCAAAATACTCCACAAGGCGAACGCCACAGACGAAAGCAGCGTCAGATAGGCCAGGATAGCCACCGAAGCACCGCCGTGCAGCGCCAGCTTGCCGCCGCTGAGATAACCGCCCGCCACCAGCGCCAGGCCTCCCAGCCCCAGTTGCCAGCCCGTCATCACCGTCGGATCGACGGTTTGCGAAATACGTTTACCATATAATGAAGCGGCAGAAAGAATAAACGCCGCCAGCACAACCGAGCCATCGCCCGCCAGGCTAAAACTGAAATCCATCAGCCCGCTGCCCATATTCACCACCATCACGCCGGTGAATCCCAAAATACAGCCCAGGGTTTTGTTATAACTCAGCCGATCGTTTTGATAGATAAAGTGCGCCAGCAGCACGCTAAAGAAGGTGCCGGTTGCGTTCATGATTGACCCTTTCACGCCGGTCGTGAACGCGAGGCCAACATAGAAAAAGAAGTACTGTAGCGAGGTTTGCGTCAGGCCGAGTAATGCCAGCTGGCCGAACTGCCGGGGGCGCATGCGTGCGCAGGGTTTACGCTGCGCCAGCGCAAACAGCAGCAGCAACAGACCGGCGAATAAAAAACGGTAGCCTGCGAAGACAATTTTGGAGGCGATGTCATCAGTGGCAATCTGGAAGATTTCATATCCGCTTTTAATGGCTGGATAAGCGCTTCCCCACAGCAAACAACAAAAAGCCGCACACAACCAGACCACCTTTTTTTGAGCAAAGACAGACCCCTGATGCACCGATTCCATTTTGTTACCATTTTTGAAATTGTGTTTTATTTTATTATCACGGAAGTGATATGAAATAGCTATGGGTCAAACGGGAAAGGGGGGAATATGTGCCAGAAAGCAAGACGCCGGCACAAGGCCGGCGCTTCGTTGTTTTACCCGTCGCGTTCATAGTGCAAAGGCTGGTCAGCGAAAACCGCAGTTTTCACTTACCGCCTGGCTGCAAGGCCGAACGAGGCGGGAGTCAGAGTAATAAATTACTCAGCAACAACGTTTACAATCAGTTTAGCGAATACTTCGCTGTGAACCTGGAAGTCCACTTCGTGCTCACCAGTAGTGCGCAGAACGCCGTTCGGCAGACGAACTTCGCTCTTAGCCACTTCAACGCCAGCTGCGGTTACAGCGTCAGCGATGTCGCGAGTACCGATGGAACCGAACAGTTTACCTTCGTCGCCAGATTTAGACGCGATAGTAACGCTGCCCAGCGCGTTGATTTTCTCAGCGCGAGCGTTAGCTGCCGCCAGAACGTCAGCCAGTTTGGCTTCCAGTTCAGCGCGACGAGCTTCGAAATACTCAACGTTTTTCTTGGTAGCCGGAACAGCTTTACCCTGCGGTACCAGGAAGTTACGAGCGTAGCCCGCTTTAACGTTAACCTGATCACCCAGGCTACCCAGGTTTGCTACTTTATCAAGCAGAATAACTTGCATTACCTTATCCTCTCAAAGTCGTATTAATGGACCGTGACCGATTACTGATGACGATCAGTGTACGGCAGCAGGGACAGGTAGCGAGCGCGTTTGATAGCGCGTGCCAGCTGACGCTGATATTTTGCACGGGTACCGGTGATACGGCTCGGGACAATCTTACCGCTTTCGGTGATGTAGTTTTTCAGCGTAGCGATATCTTTATAGTCGATCTCTTGAACGCCTTCCGCGGTGAAACGGCAGAACTTGCGACGACGGAAATAACGTGCCATTTGGCTAGTCTCCAGAATCTATCAATTCAATCTGCTCGGCATGCAAAACCATTTTGCTCAGGCCGTTCTTTGCCTTGTGGCAACTGATGAACCCCTGAACGGTAATGCGGCTGCCGACCGTTATACTGTGAGTAATGGCCTGGTTTTCCTGCCCGCTAATAATAACCGGCATTTGGCACCACGCCTGCCGGTGAAAACCGGCTTCCTCTTGCACAGAACGGTGCTCAAGCACGAACTGGCAGTGAGGAATTCCTGATGGGCTGACCTTACGCAGCGGTGCCCTGCACACGGTGCCGGACAACTCCAGGCGGTTGGCCATCAGTGATTACTCTTCAGAATCCCCAGCATCTGCATCATCTGCGGTTTCGTTAGCGAAATCATCGCGACGCTCACGGCGCTCGTCTTTCGCTTTAACCATCGGAGATGCTTCAGTAACAGCGTGCTTAGTACGCATTACCATGCTACGGATAACGGCATCGTTGAAGCGGAAGTTTGTTTCCAGCTCATCGATCGCTTCCTGCGGTGCTTCAACGTTCATCAGAACGTAGTGGGCTTTGTGCAGTTTGTTGATCGGGTAAGCCAGCTGACGGCGGCCCCAGTCTTCCAGACGGTGGATCGTGCCTTGCGCACCAGTGATAGCACCGGTGTAGCGCTCGATCATGCCCGGAACCTGTTCGCTCTGGTCAGGATGGACCATAAAAACGATTTCGTAATGACGCATCGAATTGCTCCTTACGGATTATTCAGCCTCCTGTCTGGGTCAGCCGAATCCCGGGGAGGCAAGGAACGTGTTAAAGGTCGGCTGAAAAATTGACGCGTCATAATACTTATCTCCCATGCCAAACTCAAGGTCATTGCGCAAATAATTCGCACGCATGGTAAAGCCTGCTGGCTGACACGGTTTAAAATTAACCAACATCAGTACGGCAATTTTTTTCAACGAGAGCATCAAAAAGGGTCGCGATACGTTTTCGCCCACCGGCGTAAGCTCAAAAAAAGGAGGTAAGACGCAGCAGAGAGTACGTTACAGTCGTTATGATGGAGTATAACATCATGAAATATATTATTTTATTTCTCACCACTTTGCTGTTCTGCACTAATGCAGCGGCGGCAATAAAGATTAACGACCCACAAGCGCTGAATATGGACGATGTTCAGAGCCTGGGCGTTATCTATATCAATCATAATTTTTCCACTGAACGTGACGCCAGTCAGGCGCTTGAGCACGCCGCTGACGCACAGGGCGCAAAATACTACCACGAGATGCTGATACGCGAACCGGGTAGCAACGGCAACATGCACGCCAGCGCGGCGATTTACCGCTAGCGCCCCACGCCACAGGCTAAGCCACCTCTTGCAAAACGGCTCCCCTGCCGGGAGCCGTACACGCGGCGCAGGCGTGAATTACAGATAGCGGCGAAAAAAGTCCGTGGTTGCGCTCAGCGCCTGTGGGGTGATGCGATGCCTGACCCCGGCCTCCCACTGCCAGGTAAGCTGCCCATCCAGCCCGGCGTCCTGTAGCGCCTGCTGTAAGCGAAACGACTCGGCGGCGGGCACGACATCGTCCTCCTCGCCATGCCATAAAAGCAGCGGACGATCGGCAAGACGCGCAAGCTGCGAACTCACCTCCCACTGCGCCAGCGGCGCAAGGATAGCGTCGAACTCGCGCTGCTGCTCGGGCGTGGTGACGCCCAGCGGCGGGAAGAGCGTGCGGGCAAGCGAGGTGAAATAGCCCGACCCCATCAGGCTGGCAACGCAGCGCACCTCGGGATGGCGCGCCATAATACCGAGCGCGGTCATTGCGCCCATTGATGCGCCCCCCACCGCCAGCCGCCCGGCATCGATAAGCTCATGATGCGCCAGCGCGTCACGCAGCGCGCTGAACTCCTCTAAATTACCCTGCAAGATTTGCCAGAACCGGCGCAACCGCAGCCGCTCATCGCCTTGAAAGCGCGCCCCGTGATCTGGCGCATCCGGCATCACCACGCGAAAGCCAGCCTGCGCCAGCGCTACGGCAAAATAGCTATAGACCAGTTTTGATGAGGTAAACCCATGGTAAAAAACCACGCACGGCAAGGGCTGAGCATGTTTTCCGGCGGGAAAAGCATGAAGCGCTTCTATTCCGGCAAAGTGCTCTGTCTGTAGTTCAATCATCATGCCTCCTTGATCTATAGTGCTGGTATGCCATCCAGATGCTCGTTGCGCAAGTCCGATTCCGCCTTTGCATCTGCAAGGGTGAGATATAGGTTACGTTTTCAGCAAACTTTCATTCGAAAATAGTGCTCGAGCTAACAGTTCGGGAACATTCCCTCCAAAGAAGGATTTAACAGGATCTACACTATGGCTATCAGGAGACAGAAGAAAACAATGGGCGTCTTGATTCCCGTGCTGCTGGCCGTTTTACTCAGCGGTTGCACAGTACTGGAAGGCAAGCCGCAGCCCGCGCCGCCGGCGAGCGAACATCCGCAAGAGATACGTCGTAACCAAACGCAAGCTCTTAAGGAGATAGGTGCCGTAAGCGTGGTGGTATTGGGTTCTCCCATGGACGTGGAAAAAGGCCTCAAGGCTAAAGCCGCTGCCGCCAAAGCGGATTATTACGTCATCCAGTTGATGGATGAAACAAAAGTCCCTGGCCGCTGGTATGGGCGCGCCCTGCTGTACCGGCAGTAGCAACGCAGAGTTTTAAGGACATTTACATTGCTTTGCGTCCATTGATGTTCTCCTGTGCACACTTGGATTAATGGAATCCGCTGCGCAAAGGAATGCCCTGTATTAACTCAGGGTAACGTGAAATGGAGCTGACAATGAACCGATCTCTTGCCTTAAACTCACTGTTGCTTTCCACAGGATTGCTTACCACAACAGCGCAGCCTGCAGAGTTCGCCAGCGCAGATTGCGTGACGGGGCTGAATGAAATCGGCCTGATTTCCGTCAACAATGTCTCAGGGAGCCCGCAAGATGTGGAGCGGGTTATCGCGTTAAAAGCAGATGAACAAGGAGCGTCATGGTACCGCATCATTCAAATGCAGGAAGAGAAGCGAGCCGATTACTGGCGCGTACAAGCCATATTGTATGCCTGAGCCATTCGCATAGAGCCACCTAATCTGGTGGCTTTTTTAATACCCCTACTTTCTTTAATATTATGTTAACGTGGGGATATATCTATGTAACATTTTGTTACATAGATACACTAAACATTGTCCATTTTTTGCCGTTTAAGGTGCGTCACACGTAAAACAATGGACAAATTATGAGCGCCTTCTTTCGTCGCACCGGTCTCGGTGCAAGATTGTCACTAATCACTGGCGCAAGCGTTGCCACGCTTTTCCTTTTATTTACTTTTTTGATGAGCAATAAAGCCAGCCAACAGCTGGAAGCATTGGCCATGGAAGACCTGCACAATCAGTCCACCGGCGTGGTGGATATGGTTGAAATGTTTAATAGTAGCCTCAGTGAAGAAGTGGAAAGCTATACACGCTTGTTTACCAGTTTTCTTCCGCAACCCTTAACCGTCGATACGCAGCAGCGGCGGGAAATTAACGGTCTCGACGTACCGTTATTCAAAGGTGGCGACACCGAGTTACACAATAACAACGCGATCCCGGATGATTTCCTGAATCGCACCGGCGCTATTGCCACGCTGTTTGTACGCAGCGGCGAGGATTTCGTGCGTGTCGCGACCTCGTTGCGCAAAGAGGACGGCGAGCGGGCAATCGGTACGCGTCTTGACCGGGCCAGCCCGGCTTATGTGCCTGTCGTGAAAGGCGAAGTCTATCGCGGCCTGGCGCTGCTGTTCGGCAAGCGCTACATCACGCAATATCAGCCGGTCAAAGATACCAGCGGCGCCACCATCGCTATTCTGTTTGTTGGGGTGGATATCACCCATTCCTGGAATGTGATGCGCGAGAAAATCCTCGGTCGCAAACTGGGTGAAAGCGGCCACTTCTTCGTGCTCGATCGCAACGAAGGGAAAAGCTACGGCAACTATCTGTTCCACGATACAGAAGAAGGGAAACGCCCGCAGTGGGACGATAATACACTGCGCACGTTGCTGAAAAATGAGCGCGGTACGCTGGAGCTGCAAAGCCCGCAGGGGGGCGCGCAGATGCTCTCTTACACCGCCCTGCCCTGCTGGAACTGGGTGGTGGTCGGGGAAGTGGATAAAAAAATGCTGCTCAGCGATGTCACCCGCATGCGCGATCATTTTTTGATAGCAGGGGTTATCGTCTCCCTGCTGTTTGCGGCGATGTTTGTCGTTATCATCCGCCGCTGGCTGACGCGCCCGCTGCGTAGTGTTATCGACCTGGCTCAGCGATACGCCGACGGCGATCTGCGCGCGGCGCTTGTGGTCGACAGGCACGATGAAGTGGGACAGCTTATTGAGGCAATCAACGGTATCGGCGACGGTCTGCATAAGATAGTGCTGCAAGTGCGCGAATCTGCCGCAGAGATAAACCTCGGCACCAATGCGCTTGCCTCCGACAGCAGCGAAATCAGCGAGCAGATCAATAAGCAGGCCAGCAGCGTGGAAGAAACCTCCGCCAGTATGGAGCAGCTCGCCGCGACGGTGCAGCAAAACGCGGCCAATATGGAGCAGACGCAGCACCTGGTCAATGAAACCGCCCAGGCCGTGCAAAAAGGCGGCGATACCGTGGATAACTCGGTGGCGACAATGGAAGACATTCGCAGCGCTTCACAGCGTATCGCCGATATTACCCATGTTATCGAGTCTATCGCTTTCCAGACCAATATCCTGGCGCTGAACGCCGCCGTCGAAGCGGCGCGCGCCGGTGAGCACGGAAAAGGCTTTGCGGTGGTGGCGCAGGAAGTCCGCGCGCTGGCGGCCCGCAGCGCTAACGCGGTGAAAGAGATAGAAACCCTGATTGGCGACACGCTGAAGAAAGTCAGCGAAGGCCATGCCCAGTCGGAAGCCACCCGCGTGGCGATGCAATCCATCATCCGTCATATGGGCGATATCAACCAACTGGTGCATGAAATCAACCACGCTTCGCACGAACAGTCTGCCGGTATTAATCAGGTGAACCTGGCGATGACGCATATTGGCGACGCCACGCATATCAACGCCGGGCGCGTGACGCAAAGCGAAGAGACCGCCCGCACTCTGCGGGAAAAAGGTTTGCATCTTAATGAGCTGGTGAGTCTGTTCCGCTTAAAAATGGATTAACAGGCTCCGCCCGTGGCGCGCAGCAGCAGGTCATTTTTAACCTGTTCATTGAGCGCTGATGTGCCGCGGGCATCCAGCATCAACCGGCACCAGGCCTGAGCGACCGGCGGCGAAGCAAAACGCAACATCTGCGCGCCGCTCGCCAGCCGCCACAGCTGGCGGGTGATTTCGCGCCCTTGCGACTCGTCGAATTTACGCAGGCGTTGTTGCAGCTGCCGCCACGCCAGATCAAAGTGGCGATCCTGGCCTTTCACCGCCGCAAACTCCTCCGCCAACAGCTCCATCACCCCCGGCTGTTTACCCAACACGCGCAGCACATCCAGGCACATGACGTTGCCGGAGCCTTCCCAGATGCTGTTGACTGGTGTTTCACGGTAAAGGCGCGGCAGCTCGTTATCTTCGCAATAGCCAATGCCGCCCAGCACTTCCATCGCTTCTGCCACAAATGGCGTCGCGTCTTTGCACACCACAAATTTCGCCACCGGGGTAAATAACCGCGCCCATAACGCTTCCTGCGGGTTGCTGCGGCTGTCCCAGGCGCGCGCCAGGCGAAATAACAGCGCGGTTTGCCCTTCCAGTTGCAACGCCATACGGCTGAGCACTTCCCGCATCATCGGCTGATCGATAAGTTTTTTGCCAAAAACCATCCGCTGGTGCGCGTGATACAGCGCAACGGAAAAAGCGCGGCGCATCAGGCCGTGGCTACCGAGCGCGCAATCAAAACGGGTCAACCCGCCCATCTTCAGGATTTGGCGCACGCCGTCGCCCTCCTCACCTAATAGCCAGCCGTGCGCGTCCTGAAACTCAACTTCACAGCTGGCGTTAGAGCGGTTGCCGAGCTTATCTTTCAGGCGCTCCAGGCGCACGCCGTTGCGCTGGCCTTCGGCTAAAAAGCGCGGTACAAAGAAGCACGATAGCCCGCCTTTGGCCTGGGCCAGCACTAAATGCGCGTCGCTCTGCGGCACGGAGAAAAACCACTTATGCCCCACCAGCCGATAGAATTCGCCGCTTTTTTCCGCGCGCGTGGTGTTGCTCAGCACATCCGAACCGCCCTGTTTTTCCGTCATCCCCATGCCTATCAGGACGCCGCGTTTCTGGCCGCCCGGCGCGACGTGCGGATCGTAACGATCGCTAAGCAGCGGTTTAAACCAGCTATGAAATGCTTTTGGCAGAGATTGCAAAAGCAGCGGCGTGGCAGCAAAGGTCATGGTGATGGGGCATAAGGTGCCGGACTCCACCTGCGCATGCAGCACAAAACGCGCGGCGCGCGCAACGAAAGAGCCTCTGCGCGCTTGCTCCTCCCACGCGAGATTATGCACCCGGTTAGTGCATAACCCCTGCATCAGCAGATGCCAGGCAGGGTGAAAACGCACATCGTCCAGACGCTCACCGCTGGCATCGTAGCGCAGTAAATCAGGCGGATTAATGTTTGCCAGTCTGCCGAGTTCGAGTGATTCAGCCGTACCAAGCTGTTGGCCGATACTGGCGAGCAGCTCAGCGTCCCATGCTGCACCTTCTCGCGCCACGGCTTCACACAACGCGCGATCGGACAGGAACAAATTGCTGTTATGTAAAGGCGTGGGTTGGTTAAAAGTCGTATGCGTTTGCCATTGCATTATGTGTCCCTCCATCAGTGGCAGTGTCTGTAATTATGGTCAGACATGGCAAAGCGCGCACGGGGGATGAGACAAAATAGCACAACAAAAACGGGGGAGATGACCTGTAAAACCATCCTTTAAATGGATGGTTTTACAGTATTCATATGTATTACAGGCTGCGCTGGCGCACGGCCTCGAACAGGCAGATGCCGGTAGCAACCGAAACGTTGAGGGATGAAACACTGCCCGCCATCGGGATGCTTATCAACTCGTCGCAATGCTCACGGGTCAGGCGGCGCATACCTTCACCTTCGGCTCCCATCACCAGCGCCATCCGGCCAGTCATTTTGCTCTGGAACAGGGTGTGATCCGCTTCGCCTGCGGTACCGACAATCCAGATGTTCTCTTCCTGCAACATGCGCATGGTGCGCGCAAGGTTGGTCACGCGAATGAGCGGCACGTTTTCCGCCGCGCCGCAGGCCACTTTCTTCGCCGTGGCGTTTAGCTGGGCTGATTTATCTTTCGGCACAATCACCGCATGCACGCCCGCCGCATCGGCGCTACGCAGACACGCCCCCAGGTTATGGGGATCGGTAACACCATCAAGGATCAGTAAAAAGGGGCTATCAAGGCTTGTTATCAGATCCGGCAGATCGTTTTCCTGATACTGACGCCCGGGTTTAACACGCGCAATGATCCCCTGATGGACTGCGCCTTCGCTTTTTTCATCCAGATACTGGCGGTTAGCCAGCTGGATCACCACACCCTGCGCTTCCAGCGCGTGGATCAGCGGCATCAGACGTTTGTCTTCGCGACCTTTCAGAATAAACACTTCCTGAAAGCGCTCCGGAGCGCGTTCCAGCAGCGCCTGCACCGCGTGGATGCCGTAAATCATTTCACTCATTAATGGTACTCAGTTGGGGCGGTTTGCGCCGCGTTATAAGGCCGTGATAGTCATCACCTGGGCCTATTATAACCGACGCGCGCCTCAGGTCGAACTTAACCATTCGCCACGGCACGCGGCTTCCCCAGGCCCACCGGCTGCGCGGGTAAAATCGCATCAAGCAGATAGCGCGTATAATCATGCTGCGGATGGGTAAAAATCGCCTCTCTGCTGCCTTGTTCAACAATCGCGCCGCGCTGCATCACCCCGACGCGGTCGGCAATATGCCTGACGACATTCAGATCGTGAGAGATAAACAGGTACGCCAGCCCATATTCACGCTGTAACTTCATTAAAAGATTGAGTATTTGCGACTGGATAGAAACATCCAGCGCCGACACGGGTTCATCACAAATAATCAGCTGCGGCTTGAGGATCAACGCGCGCGCAATACCTATGCGCTGCCTTTGCCCCCCGGAAAATTCATGCGGGTAGCGCGCACCATCTTCCGGGCGCAGACCCACCAGGCTTAGCATCTCTGCCACGGCCTGTTTTCGGTTGCCGATGCCATGAATAATCAGCGGCTCTTGCAAGCTGTAGCCGACCGTGCGTTTCGGATCGAGTGACGAGAGTGGGTCCTGAAAAATCATCTGTATATCTTTACGTACTTCGCGCCAGCGGGTAGCGCTTTGTTGCAGCAGCGAACGCCCGTTAAACAGGACTTCGCCTGCCGATGCCGGGGTTAACCCCAGGATCAACCGCCCGGTGGTGCTTTTCCCGCTGCCGGATTCGCCCACCAGCGCCCAGGTTTCGCCGGGTTGAATGGTAAAGCTGACATCATCCACCGCCTGAATACTCTGCCCGTGGCGGCGGTAGGTTTTGCACAGATGGCGTACGGTCAGTAGCGGTGTATTCATAATGGCAGCACGCCTGTTTCATTGGCTCGCCAGCAGCGAACCAGATGGGAAGATGAGCCGTTTTCCTGCAGTAAAGGCGCTTGCTCGCGACAGCGCAACTGCGCCAGTGGGCAGCGATCGGCAAAAACACAGCCGGAGGGCAGCGCATCCAGCGCGGGCATACGGCCAGGAATTTCCTGTAACGCCGTCTTCGCCTGATGTTCAGCCCGTGGGCGCGCGGCCATTAACGCGCGGGTGTAAGGGTGCCGCGGGTTGGCAAAAAGCGTATGCACATCGCTCTGCTCTACCACCTGCCCGGCATAGAGCACCACAACGCGCTGGCACAAACGCGCCACCACGCTCAGATCGTGAGTGATAAACATAATCCCCATCCCCGTCTGCTGCTGGAGCTGCTCTAACAGAGAGAGAATTTGCGCCTGAATGGTGGCATCCAGCGCGGTGGTGGGTTCGTCGGCTATCAGTAATGCGGGCGACGCGGCGATAGCCATCGCAATCATCACCCGCTGGCGCATACCGCCGGAAAGTTCATGCGGCCAGGCGCTGGCGCAACGACCAGGGTCAGGGATACCCACCTGCGCGAGCAGCAAGAGGATCTTCTCCTGCCGCTCGCTGCGTTTAAGCATCGTATGCAACCGCAGGCACTCTTCAATCTGTTCGCCCGCCGTCATCACCGGATTGAGGCTGGAGAGCGGATCCTGAAAGATCATCGCCATCTCCTGACCGCTCAACTTACGGCGCGCCGTTGTCGAGAGGGTATGCAAGGGTCGGCCATTGAGATGGATTTGCCCTTCTGTTCGGCTAATGCGCGAAGAGAGTAGCCCCATCACCGCCTGTGCCGTCACGCTTTTCCCACAGCCGGACTCGCCAATAATTCCCAGCGTTTCACCAGCGTTCACCTGAAAAGAGAGATGGCGCACCGGGGCGATGACGCCCTTTTGCGTAGCAAAACGGACGTGTAAATTATCGACACGCAGCACCGCTTCAGCCATGTTGTTCTCCTTTTTTCAGCAGCCGCAGGACCCGGCGAGGCAGCGGTTTAAGGCCTGGATCGGCATTATCACGCAGATCGTCGCCAATAATGTTTAAGGCAAGGATCAGCAGCACAATGGCAACACCGGGGAAAAAACTCATCCACCAGGCGGTAAAGATCACCGCTTTACCCTCCAGCAGTAAATTTCCCAGGCTCGGCATCGGCGCCGGAATACCGGAGCCCAAAAAGCTGAGCGCAGCTTCCGTCAGAATAGCCACGGAAAAGACCCAGCTTACCTGCACAATAAAGGGCGATACCACGTTGGGCAGCAGGTGCAGCCAGATAATGCGCGACGATGAAGCCCCCTGGACACGGAGCGCCTCAATAAAGTTTTTCGCCTTGATAACCCGCCCCGCACCACGAATCACCCGCGCAATCGACGGCACGTATACCAGCGACAGCGCCAGCACGACATTTGAGATTTTCGGCCCCAGCACGCCAACGATAGCAATGGCGAGCAACAGTGAAGGAAAGGCAAACAAGCCATCGCACACGCGCATCAAAATCCTGTCAACCGGATGATACCAGGCGCACAACAGCCCGATAATCAGCCCGGCCACGCCGGAAATCACCGCAACCGAAGCCCCTACCGATAGCGAAACCCGTACCGCCAGCGCGACACGGACAAACAGATCGCGACCAAAATTATCCGTGCCAAACCAATGCGCGGCAGAAGGCGGTTTGAGCCGGTTTAGCGGATCGATACTGTAAGGATCGAAAGGGCTAAACGCGCTGGCGAACCAGGACAACAAGACGATTGCCACCAGCAGCGCGGGCCAGATCCATTGCGCAGAATTTTTTCGCATCATTCGTTCTCCGCCCCCTCTACGGCTAAACGCGGATCGGCCAGGTAGCTGAGCAGATCGACGGCCAGATTGATAAGGACATAACAGACAGTTATCAGCAGCACGACGCCCTGGACAACCGTGACATCGCGCCGCTCAATTGCGTCAACGATCAACGATCCCACGCCCGGAATACCAAACACGCTCTCAATAACGATGGTGCCGGTAACCAGCGAGGCGAACGATTCCCCGCAGATAGTCAAAATGGGGATCAGGCTGTTTTTCAGGGTATGGGTCAAGAGCACGCCCCGCTCCGGCACACCTTTGGCGCGGGCGGTATGAATAAAGCCTTCCTGCATCACATCCAGCATCACGGCGCGCGTCATGCGGGCAATCAGCGCCGCAATCCGCAGCGCCAGCGCGATAGCAGGTAATGTCAGGTACCAGATATTCATCAGTAAATCCGTATTGGTGGAGCGATACCCCACCACCGGAAACCAGCGCAATTGCACGGCAAAAAAGAAGATCAGGAACAGGCCCAGCAGAAAGCCCGGCACTGACATACCAAACGTGGCGATCGCGCGGATCGCTCTGTCAGCCAGTCGCCCATGCTGCCAGGCGCTGATAACCCCGCCCAGCAAACCCAGCACCAGCGCAATGCTCTGCGCATACAGCGCCAGGGCAAGCGTGGGAGGCAGGTGTTGTAAAAACAGCGCCATCACGCTGCTGTTTAAAAATAGCGAATGGCCGAGATCGCCCCGCAGCACCGCGCTAAACCAGTGCAGAAACTGCACAATCAGCGGTTTGTCCAGCCCCATCTGCTGGCGCAGCGTAGCGACATCTTGCGGGCTGGCATCGTTTCCGAGGATCACCTGCACCGGATCGCCTGGCGCCAGATGCACCAGGCAGAACACCACCACCGAAACCACTAGCAGTACCGGTAATAGCGCCAGCAGCCGATGAAATAAAAACCGCTTCATCACACGCTCCCGTCAGGGCTGGCTGATGCTGATATTCCACAGCACCGGCCCATTCAGATCCGTAAAACCCTGGACATTATTTTTTACCGCTACCGGGTCCGGCGTCGTTCGCCCCAGCACAATGACCGGCAGATACTGCCAGGTCAGGATGTTGAGTTTATCCACCAGTCCCTTTGCCGCAGAGAGCGATGGCGCTTGCTTGATGGCGTCCAGCACGGCATCTATCTCCGGGTTGTTGCTAAGGCCGGGGAATTTAGCGCGGGAATCAAGAAAAGGGTATTGATGCAGCACCTGGCGCATGGTGAACTCCAGCGCGCAAAGATCGAAGTTTTTCGGATCCTGGCGGCGTTGTAACACCGTGGGCCAATCATAGACATCCAGACGCGATTTCACGCCAATCTGCTTTAATACCTGCTGCGCAACAATCGCCAGGTTATACAGCTCGGCGTACTCTTTAGTGGCGATAATGACCACCTCCTCGCCACCATAACCCGACGCTTTTACCAGTTGGCGCGCTTCGTCAAGTTTGTGCTGATTCCAGTACGGCTTACCGGCTTCACTGTACCAATCCACCTGTTCCGGGAAACCCAGCGAGGGATCTTCTTTAAAAAATCGCGGATCGCTGTAACCGGCCAGCAGCACCTGGTGAACATCAAGCGCCAGATTAAACGCCTGACGCAGCTTCACGTTGGCAAACGGCCCCTGGTTTTTATTAAACAGATACGTTATGAGCGAACCGCCGCTATTGGGTTGAAACAGCGAAAGATCCGGCGCGCTACTCAAGGTATCGATATTGTCTTTCGGCAACTGGAACACCAGCTCATACTCCCCGGTCATTGCGCCAGCCAAGCGAGTAGATTCATCGGTGATATAACGAAACCAGATATCTTTAACGTTGGCCTTTTTCTGCCCGGACAACCCGCTGGCCGGTTCGCTACGCGAGGTATACTGGTCATAACGCGTCAGGTGCAAAAAATCCCCGGTTTTAAATTCGGCAAGCTTATAAGGCCCGGTCCCCACCAGCTCTGTCACGGGCTTCTTGCTGCTGTTCGCGGCGTCGATAATGCGCTTTGGCATAATGGCGGCGATGTTTTTCACATCCGCCAGCACATTCAGGGTGATGAGCGACGGCGCAGGTAGCGTCAAACTGACGGTGCGCGCATCGATTTTGCGAAACTGCACACCGGGCAGGTTAGCTTTGCCTTGCGTAGAGACCGCCAGCCAGCGGTTCATGGAGGCCACCACATCATCGGCGGTCAAAAGCTGCCCGTCATGAAAATGGATACCGTTGCGCAGCACAAACGTGTAAGTCTTGCGATCCTCGCTAAGGGTATAGCTCTCCACCAGCTCCGGCACCGGCTCGTACTGCGCATTGATGGTAAATAGCGTCTCAAAGATATGGCGATCGACATCCGAGGTTGCGTTATTGGTGGTTAAATAGGGATCGAGCGTGCCGGGGCGGTTGCCGTAGGCAATGTTCAACGTGGCGTCACGATTGACGCTCTGCGCTTGTGTATTTTCCCAGGGTAAAACCGCCGCCAGCAGCAGAACAGCGGTAGAAAAAATGGTTTTCATTATTATGCTCCGGTGAGGTTCAGGCCGCTTGTGTCGCCGTCTGGCGTCCGGCGAACTCATCTTTGGTTTGCTGTAACAGTGCCGAATCGGTCAACAAACGCAGCCCGGTACGTGCCAGCACGCGCGCACCAGTGACCAACGCCGCATAGCCTTGCGCAGAATTGGCCGCCTCGCGAAACGGCACGGTATGGCCAATTAACTCATCCGGGCCGATTTTGATATAGGGATGCGCCGTAGGAACCGCGTGGCTGATATCTCCGGCATCGGTGGAACCCAGGCCCTCTTTTTCGCCCAACTCGACCTGTTCTCCGGCGGCGGTAAACTCCTCCAGCAGTACCTGATTGAGCGTGTGGTTAATGCGAAAATCACGCGGGCCAACCTGATGCTCAATCTTCACCGTTGCGCCCGTTGCCAGCGCTGCGCCTTCGGCAATAGCGCGCAGGCGTGGTTCAAGCGCCAACACCTGCTCGCGGGTTCGCGCGCGAATGTAGAAATGCGCCGCGGCATATTCCGGGATAACATTCGGCGCCTGCCCGCCATTGGTGATGATGCCATGCACGCGCACGCCATCCGGTAATTGCTGGCGCAGTACGCTGATGCCGTTATAAAGCAGCACCAGCGCATCAAGCGCGTTGACGCCTTTATGCGGCGAACTCCCGGCGTGTGAAGGCTTACCGTAAAAGTGAAAAAAGAGATGATTATTGGCCAGTGAAGGCCCGGAGAGACGGGTTTTCCCCGCCGGATGAACCATCAGCGCCACATCCACATCCTGCAAAAAACCATGCTCGATAAAGCGTGCTTTCACATTACCGTTCAGCCCGCCCTTACCGCGTAAACCGCCCTCTTCGGCAGGCGTGCCGAGCACCACCACTTTGCCGCCCGTCTCGTTAATCGTTTCGCTCAGCGCGACGGCGGCGGCGATGCTGGTCACGCCAATAATGTTATGACCGCAGGCGTGGCCAATATCGATAAGCGCATCGTATTCGGCCAGAAACGCAATGGTCGGCCCAGGCTTACCGCTCTCCTTTAGCGCATAAAAAGCGGTTTCATGCCCGGCGACGTTCGAGGTCACGTTAAAGCCATGTTTTTGCAACAGCGCGGTAAGCAGGCTATTGGCGTAGTACTCGTTATTACCCGTCTCCGGGTGCGCGTGGATCTCTTTGGCGATCGCAATATATTCATCACGATGTTTATCAATACTCTGTTCCAGACGGGCTTGTAATTCGCTAATGCTCATCGCTTCCACCTTACGTTGTGACAGTTGTCTGTTTCCCGACGCCGGGGCATATCCTTTAACTCAGATGCCGCTTTGCCTCCCTGCGTACACGGTGCAGTACATGCTGTTTGATAGCGCTGTAGTGCGGATCGCTGGCAATGGTTTCGATATCGCGCTCGCGGCCAAACGGCAGCGTAATGTCCTCGACAATTTTTCCCGGACGTGCGGACATAATCAGGATGCGATCGGCGAGAAATAGCGCCTCTTCCACATCGTGCGTGACGAACAACAGCGTGGTGCGGGTTTCCAGCCAGGCCTGGCGCAACAGCTCCTGCATCATCAGGCGCGTCTGGGCATCCAGTGCGCCAAACGGCTCGTCCAGCAACAGCACCTCCGGGCCGGGTAGCCAGGCGCGCGCCAGCGCTACGCGCTGTTTCATACCGCCGGAAAGCTGCCAGGGCGCGTGCTGCTCAAACCCTTTCAACCCAACGCGCGCCAGCCAGTCCAGCGCCTGCGCATTGACCTCTTGCTGGCGATATTTACCCAGCCGTGGGCCGAAGGTGACGTTATCCAGCACCGATAACCACGGAAACAGGTTCGGTTGCTGAAAGATCATCCCGCGCGACGGGCCAGGCTTCTGCACGGCTTTGCCGCCCGCCAGCACCTGGCCGCTATCAGGGCGGGTAAAACCGGCGACCAGGTTCAGAATGGTGGATTTACCACAGCCGGAAGGCCCGAGCAGCACCACAAACTCTCCCGGTGCCAGCGCCAGCGAAATATCTTCCAGCACGGTAAACGGTCGCGGTTTTGCAGCGAACGTCAGAGATACATTTTCCAGTGCAATATGTGCAGTCATCACTCTTTCCCCGCCCAGGGCACTAACAGCCGTTGCAGCCCCAGCAGCAATAGATCCAGCAAGTAGCCAATACCGCCCAGCAGCAGAATGCCGAGCATCACAATGTCAGTACGCAGATAAGAACTGGCGTTGATCACCATCCAGCCCAGGCCTGAGCTGGCGGCCACCATTTCTGCTGCGATAAGCGATGTCCAGCCAATACCGATAGATAAACGTACCGTGGTAAACAGCTCCGGCAGCGCATCCGGCAAAACGACGCGCAAAAAAATTTGCTGCTTTGATGCCCCAAGCGTCTGCGCCACGCGAATGCGCGCGCGGCCAATCCGCTCCACGGCGGCGCTGGCACCGACCACGACGCTTAAAAAAGTGGCGATGAAAATCAGGAAGAACTTTGATGATTCGCCGATGCCGAGCCACACGACGGCCAGCGGTATCAGGGCGATTTTTGGCAGCGGGCGCAGAAACTGCACAAAAGGGTTAAGCACCGCCGAAAGCCCAGCGGATAGCCCCATCAGCAGACCCAGCGGAATACCGATAACGATAGCAACAGCGAAGGCGCTTAACGCGCGGGCAAGACTGACGGCGATATGCTCCCACAGCGGCACCTGGCGGTAACCCTCAGCCAGCAGCTCCTCGGCGGTAAGACCAATGTCCGTCAACGAGGGCAGTAGCAGCGGATCCACCCATTGACGGGTGGCCGCGACTTGCCAGAGCATTAGAAAAATCACCACCGACAACACGCTGATGGCGATGTGCTGACTCAGTTTCATTGCGGGTTTACCGCCGCATCGCGAATGTAACGCGAGTTGATGGCGCTATCCCAGTTTGACGGGATATCACGCTTGCGGATCTCGCCGATCCCGGCAAGGAAATCAGACGTTTTACTCAGCGCTTTACCAATGCCGCTGGCGGAGGTCCCGGTGCCATTGCCCAGCCAGGCGGCCGTCCCCTGTTCACTCAGCGTAGGGTATTCCAGCCCGCCCAGGGTGTTAGCTGCGGTCGTCACTGGCGCGCCAACTTCTTTGGCGACGATGGCGGCTGCACGCTCAGGGTCTTTTTTAAACTCTTCCACTTTCTGCTGGTGTACACGCAGGAAAGCGGTGACCGCTTGCGGATACTGCTCGGCAAAGGCTTTACGCACGACATAGTTGTTGTAAATCAGGTAGCCATCTTTTTGCAGATCTTTGGTGGCAAACACCTGATGCCCACCGGAAGACTCCAGCTCCTGCGCAAACGGCGCCCAGACGTAGCCTGCATCGATATCGCCCCGTTTCCAGGCAGCGACCATCTCTGCCGGGCGCAGCGGCAACAGGGTGATTTTGCTGCGATCGAGTTTGTTGACCGCGATCGCCGCTTCCAGCGCATATTGCGCCGTGGAGTTGGGCGGGTAAGCCACACGTTTGCCTGCGATATCATGGATAGTGTTAATACCCTCTTTGCCGATCAAACGCTCATAGCTGGCGATCACCCCGGAAACACCAATAATTTCCACGGGCAATTTGCGCACAATTCCGGCGGTCGCCGGGCTGGAGCCAAAATTAGCAATATCTATCGCGTTACTGGCGAAATAAGTTAATGCATCGGCCCCGGAGGCGAATTGAACCCATTTGACCTTACTGTTTAGCGCCTTATCCAGCGAGCCGTCAGCTTTTGCCAGCATTAATACTTGCGAGCCGCCGCTATAAGCGATTCGCACTTCAGTGGGTGTTGCTGCATAGCCGGAATTTACCCATAAGCTACCCGCTGCCAGTAATAAGCAGAGACTTTTCTTCATTTTATTTAACCTTTTTATTGCGATGTAATTAGCGCTAAATCACTATATCGGCAGAAGTCGTTTTTATTTATTCAAATTATTGCTTTGGGTATGCGAGAAATAAGAATGACGGGATTCAAGCCATATTTCCGCGCAACGTTGCGCCAACAATTGAGCCGGATCGTCGGCAAGCGTAAGAAACGGCGCATCAATCGCATGCAGAGCAACCGGCACTTCGGTGCAGGCAAGCAGGAGCCTTTCTGCCCCGCGCGCGAGCAGGGCGCGAGCTTGCAAGGCCAGCAGCTCTCCCCCTTCCTGCAACGCCCCGCGTTTTACCGCGTAACAGCCCGGCACAAACCATTGCTGTAGCTCTTCGTGTGCAGGAAGTAGCGCCTCGATCCCTTTTGCGGCTAAAGCGTTTTGATACCACCCCGCATCAAGCGTGCCCTGCGTCGCGATAAGCCCTACCCGCTGCGGCTGTTGTGGCAGGCCAGCCAGATGATCCAGCGTGGCATCAACAATATGTAATAGCGGCGCGGCGCTGGCGCGGCTGAGGTCGTCAAACCAGTGATGCGCGGTATTACAGGGAATAACGATATGCGTGGCACCAGCCTGGTTAAGTTTGCCGATACCGTGCAGCATCTGCGGCAGCGGGGAAGGGCCTGATCCGGCCAGAGCCTGTTGCCGATCGGCAATTTGCGGCACATTCCACACCACCGAGGGCAGCTGCTGCTGATCGCTGTCGGCCGGTGTTGCTGCCAGCAATTTATACTGAAAATCGACCGTGGCGAGCGGCCCCATGCCGCCCAGCACGCCGAGTAAGAAGGGCTTAGCTGCGGGCATAGGCTTCCAGCACCTGACGATAGCCAAACAGCCCGGCAGACCCACCGGTGTGGATAAAGACGACGTTTTCGTCTCGCCCAAAGTGGCCCTGACGAATCAGATCAATAAGCCCGGCAGCGCCTTTGCCGGAGTAAACAGGATCAAGCAAAATACCTTCGTGGCGGGCAAACAGCGTCAGGGCTTCCAGCATTGCTGGCGTCGGCTGGCCGTAGCCATCACCGACATAATCACTATTAACCATCACGGCATCGCGCGGCAGCTCTCCTGCAACACCCAGCAATTCACGCGTACGGGAGGCAAGATTCCAGACGTTCTCCTCCTGTTTAGCCCGCGGTGCGCGAACGCTAATTCCCAGCACCGGCACCTGGCTATTGCTGGCGGTAAACCCGGCGACTAACCCGGCCTGCGTGCCGGTACTGCCGGTGGCATGCACGACACTATCAATACGCAAACGTTGCTGTGAGGACTGGTACAGAAGTTCTTGCGCACAGGCAACATAGCCCAGCGCGCCAATGGCGTTGGACCCGCCGCCGGGAATGACGTAGGGGTTATGCCCCTGCTTACGCAGCTCATCGGCCAGCGCTTCCATCGCCTGCTGCATATCAGTACCGGCCGCCAGATGCGCCACGATTTCACCGCCCAGCAATTCATCCAGCAGAATATTTCCGGAGCGCTGATAATCTTCGCCAAAATCCGTGACGCGTTTTTCGAGCAGCACTTTCGTCGGCAGGCCGAGCTTTGCCGCTCCGGCGATGGTCTGGCGCACATGGTTCGATTGCGTCGCCCCCTGGGTAATGATGACGTCGGCTTTTTTTGCCTGCGCATCCGCCAGTAAAAACTCTAGCTTACGGGTTTTATTGCCGCCTGTTGCCAGACCGGTCGCATCGTCACGCTTGATCCATAATTTGGGGCCGCCTAACAGCGCGCTTAAATTATCCAGCGGTTCTAACGGCGTGGGGAAATGACCTAATGAAAGGCGGGGAAAACGAGCCAGATGCATAATTGCTCCTTGCAATATAACGCCGAAGCGTAAATACCACGGCAGAAAGAGAATAAATATAAAGTCTCTTCACTATATAGGCTCGCCCTGTCTGGCTAACGACAAATAATTAATAATGATGTGCAAAAAATGGCTAATAAATAAAAAACCCCTTCACCAGGGAAGGGGTTGGTCAATATTACTCGGCGCTTTTCTTTTTCGCGGCGCGTTTCGCTTTGGTGGCGGCGGCAATTTTTTGCGTTTTAGCCGAGGGCTTTTTCGCTTTTTTGCCTTTGCCTTTGCCCGGCTCACCACGGAAGGCGCTGTCCGGCTCAAAGTTCGCCTTTTTGCCTACCTGCCGACGCGGCTTTTTCTTCGCTGAACCGTTCGCGTTGCCTTTTTTGCCTTTTTCGCGCGCGGTTTTACCCACGTTGCGCGGCGCGCGTTCGCTGGAGATCAGTGAGAAGTCGATTTTGCGCTCGTCCATATTGACCGCTTCGACCCGCACCTGCACGCGATCGCCAAGGCGATAGGTCTGCCCGCCGGACTCGCCAATCAAACGCTGCCCGACCTGGTCGAAGCGATAGTAGTCGTTATCCAGCGAGGAGACGTGCACCAGCCCGTCGATAAACAGCTCGTCCAGGCGCACAAAGAAGCCAAACGTGGTGACGCTGGCAATGACGCCGGGGAAGATGTTGCCCACGTGATCCTGCATAAAGTCGCACTTCAGCCAGTCGGCAACTTCGCGGGTTGCTTCATCGGCGCGGCGTTCGGTCATCGAACAGTGCTGGCCCAGTTGCAGGATCTCTTCCATGCTGTAATGCCAGCCGCCGGTTTCAGTGCTGTTGCCCTTGTGCCCCTGCTCTTTCGCCAGCAAGTATTTAATGGCGCGATGCAACGAGAGATCCGGGTAGCGGCGAATAGGCGACGTAAAGTGCGCATAGGATTGCAGCGCGAGGCCGAAGTGGCCACGGTTTTCCGGATCGTAAATCGCCTGTTTCATCGAGCGCAGCAGCATGGTTTGCAGCATCTCGGCATCCGGGCGATCGGCGATGGACTCCAGCAGCTCGGCATAATCGCGCGGTTCCGGCTTGTTACCGCCGGGCAGCTCAAGACCCAGCTCCGCCAGCACAGTGCGGAAAGAGGTGATCGCCTCCGTCGTCGGTTTGTCGTGGATACGGAACAGCGCCGGTTCCTGCGCTTTCTCCACAAAACGTGCGGCGGAGATATTGGCGAGGATCATGCACTCTTCAATCAGTTTGTGCGCGTCGTTACGCTGCGTCTGCTCGATGCGCTCAATACGGCGTTCAGCGTTAAAGATAAACTTCGCTTCTTCGCTCTCAAACGAGATGCCCCCGCGCTCAGAACGCGCCTGCTCCAGCACTTTGTAGAGGTTATGCAGCTCTTCAATATGCCGGACCAGCGGAGAGTATTGCTCGCGCAGCTCCTGGTCGCCTTGCAGCATATGCCACACCTTGGTGTAGGTCAGGCGCGCATGGGAGCTCATCACCGCTTCGTAGAATTTGTAGCCGGTCAAGCGCCCCTTCGCCGAGAGGGTCATTTCACAGACCATACACAGGCGATCCACCTGCGGATTGAGGGAGCACAGGCCGTTTGAAAGCACTTCCGGCAGCATCGGCACCACTTGCGACGGGAAGTAGACAGAGGTGCCGCGATTGCGGGCTTCGCTGTCCAGCGCCGTGCCGTGGCGCACGTAGTAGCTCACGTCGGCAATGGCAACCCATAAGCGCCAGCCGCCGCCGCGTTTTTTCTCGCAGTACACAGCATCGTCAAAGTCACGGGCGTCTTCACCATCAATGGTGACCAGCGGCAGATTGCGCAGATCCACACGCCCTGCTTTCGCCGCTTCCGGCACCTGCTCTTTCAGCGAGGCTATCTCTTTTTCTACCGCAGGCGGCCAGACGTAAGGAATTTCATGGGTGCGCAGCGCCATATCCACGGCCATACCGGTGCCCATATTATCGCCGAGCACCTCGACGATTTTACCGACCGCTTTGGTGCGACGCGTTGGGCGCTGGGTCAGTTCGACCACCACCACGTAGCCCATACGCGCGCCCATAATATCTTCCGGCGGGATCAGGATATCAAAGCTCAGGCGGCTATCGTCAGGCACCACGAAGCCGACGCCAGCTTCGGTGAAGTAGCGACCAACAATCTGGCTGGTTTTCGGCACCAGAATGCGCACAATACGCGCTTCGCGACGACCTTTGCGATCGGCGCCCAACGGCTGAGCCAGCACCTGATCGCCGTGGATACAGGTTTTCATCTGTTCGCTGGAGAGATAAAGATCGTCTTTGCGACCTTCAACGCGCAGGAAGCCGTAGCCGTCGCGGTGGCCGATGACCACGCCTTTCACCAGGTCCAGGCGTTCCGGTAGGGCGTAGCACTGGCGGCGGGTAAAGACCAGCTGCCCGTCGCGCTCCATCGCTCGTAGCCGACGGCGCAGGGCTTCTTGTTGCTCTTCGCCTGCAATATTCAGTTCAACGGCCAGTTCTTCCCGGCTAGCTGGTTTTTCGCGTTTGGCTAAGTGATCGAGGATAAATTCGCGGCTGGGAATGGGGTTTTCGTATTTTTCAGATTCGCGTTCGAGGAAAGGATCTTGTGACATTGAGGTCCTCCGTTGTCAGCTCTGGCGGAAAGGTATGTCATTCCACCAGCAATAATTTATAAAGCGGTTGATTCTCTTCAACCAAATCAGCCAGTGTGTAGTTATCCAGTTCCATAAGAAAACTTTGCACGGCTTTTGAAAGCGCCATTTTCAGGCGGCAAGCGCTGGTGATATGGCAAAACTCGCTGCTGCAATTCACCAGCGTCAGCGGTTCCAGCGAGCGCACAACATCACCAATGCGAATATCTTGTGCGGGTTTACCCAGGCGGATGCCCCCGTTTTTGCCCCTGACGGCCGCGACATACCCTTCGCGACTCAGTTGGTTGATTATCTTAACCATATGATTACGGGATACGCCATACGTTTCAGTGACTTCTGTAATGTTGGTCATTTGCCCGTCCGGCAGCGATGCCATGTAGATCAGGGCGCGTAAACCGTAATCGGTAAAGCTTGTTAACTGCACATCAACCTCAGAACCAGAGAAAAGGTGAGATACCCACAGGTATTGACTTTATTGATGATAAACCAGCCACGAGTAATGCCGCTAATTTATTTGAACAGAAGGGTAAAAAAGCGAGGAAAAGGGGCGCTAATGAGCGCCCCGATGCGTGATTATGCGTCGAACGGGTCGCGCAGGATCATCGTTTCAGTACGATCCGGACCGGTGGAGATAATATCAACCGGGACGCCGGTAAGTTCTTCGATACGTTTGATGTAATCCAGCGCCGCCTGCGGCAGACCGCTGCGTTCTTTCACACCAAAAGTCGATTCAGACCAGCCAGGCATGGTTTCATAAATGGGCTCAATACCTTCCCAGTTATCTGCCGCCAGCGGGGTCGTGGTCACTTCGCGGCCATCAGGCATGCGGTAAGCAACGCAGATTTTCACCTCTTTCAGGCCGTCCAGCACGTCCAGCTTGGTCAGGCAGAAGCCAGAAAGGGAGTTGATCTGCACTGCGCGACGCACGGCAACAACATCCAGCCAGCCGGTACGACGGCGACGACCCGTGGTGGCACCGTACTCATTACCCTGCTTGCACAGGAACTCGCCGGTCTCATCGAACAGCTCAGTCGGGAACGGGCCAGCACCCACGCGGGTGGAGTAGGCTTTGATAATGCCGAGCACGTAATCAACGTAGCGCGGGCCAAGGCCAGAACCGGTCGCCACACCGCCAGCGGTGGTGTTGGACGAGGTAACGTACGGATAGGTACCGTGGTCGATATCCAACAGCGTACCCTGCGCGCCTTCGAACATCACGAAGTCGCCGCGTTTACGCGCCAGGTCGAGCAGATCGGACACATCGACAACCATCGCGGTCAGGATGTCGGCAATCGCCATCACATCATCGAGCACTTTCTGGTAGTCAACGGCTTCAACTTTGTAGTAATTCACCAGCTGGAAGTTGTGATATTCCATCACTTCTTTCAGTTTTTCGGCGAAAGTGGCTTTATCGAACAGATCGCCCACGCGCAGACCACGGCGGGCCACTTTGTCTTCATACGCAGGACCGATGCCACGGCCGGTGGTGCCGATAGCTTTTGCGCCGCGCGCTTTTTCACGCGCCACGTCCAGCGCGACGTGATAGTCAAGGATTAACGGGCAGGCTTCAGAGAGCAGCAGACGTTCACGAACCGGGATACCACGGTCTTCCAGTTCTTTCATCTCTTTCATCAGCGCAGCCGGAGACAGCACCACACCGTTGCCGATGATGCTGGTGACATTTTCACGCAGGATACCTGATGGAATCAGATGGAGGACGGTTTTTTCACCGTTGATTACGAGAGTATGGCCAGCGTTGTGACCGCCCTGATAGCGAACAACATATTTAGCCCGTTCAGTCAGAAGATCAACAATCTTCCCTTTACCTTCGTCACCCCATTGGGTGCCCAGTACGACGACGTTGTTACCCATTTTTCAAAATCACCGTTTGCTTAAAAATGGATTCTACCACCGCTTTTTTCCGGAATCAGCACTTTTCCCGGCAAAAATGGCCATTCTTTCTTCAGCCAATCGTTTTCCTCAACATGTAGTAGATAACCACACCGGCAACCACAAGCCCACCGCCAAAGCGGCGCAAAAGATGGTCAGGCAACAGGCTCAGCGAGGCTATCATCCGCCGCCAGGCGCGTGGATAAAGCATCGGTCCGAGACCTTCGAGTATCAAAACTAACGCCAGAGCCAGCCAGATAGTTGAGTTCATTCCCCGTCCTTATAAAAAGAAAACCACCGCCAGAACAGGCGGTGGTTTTTATCTTTCAAACCCGCTGGCGCTATCTTAGCGTGTCGCGGATGTTGGTGTCTTCATATAACGGAAGAAATCGTTCTCCGGGCTGAGCACCATCACATCCTGGTTGCTCTCGAAGCTATTTTCATAAGCGCGCAGGCTACGAATAAAGGCATAGAAGTCCGGGTCCTGGCTGAAGGCATCAGCAAACAGCTTCGCGGCTTCTGCATCGCCTTCACCGCGCAGGATACGTGCCTGACGCTCGGATTCCGCCAGCGTTTTGGTCACTTCGTAATCCGCCGCGGCGCGCAGTTTCTCGGCCTCTTCCTGACCCTGTGAACGGTGGCGACGGGCAACCGCTTCACGCTCAGCGCGCATACGGTTGTAAATCGCTTCCGACACTTCGGCAGGCAGGTTGATCTGCTTAATGCGCACATCCACCACTTCAATACCCAGCGCAGCCATACTGTTCGGGTTGATAACCTGGACTTTACCGTTGGTTTCTTCCGTCACACGTTCGGCGGCTTTGGCGATAGCGTCATCCGCCGCTGGCGTTGACACTTCATCTTCCGTGCCCGCAGAACCGGAGTTCAGCGCGTCGCGAACTTCCAGCGTTAAACGACCGCGGGAATCGGTGACGATATCTTTCACGTCCAGGCGGCCAATTTCAGAACGCAGACGGTCAGAGAACTTACGTTTAAGCAGCACTTCGGCCTGGGAGACGTCGCCACCACCCGTTGCCAGGTAATAACGGCTGAAGTCGCTGATACGCCACTTGATATAGGAGTCGACGATCAGGTCTTTTTTCTCTTTGGTCACAAAACGGTCTGCCTGGTTATCCATGGTCTGGATACGGGCATCAAGCATTTTGACCGACTCGATAAACGGCAGTTTAAAGTGCAGGCCTGGCTCAAACACCAGCGGCTTGTTTTCATCGTCGCGCAGGACTTTGCCAAAACGCAGAGAAATGCCGCGCTCGCCTTCTTTCACCACGAAAATAGAGGTGTAGAGCACTACCAGCACGATGATGATGATCGCGATAACTGACTTACGCATCGTTATTCCCCCTGACGCTGGTAGTCGTTACGCTGCGCATTCACGCGGCGTTGGTCCATGATATCGCCCGCAGATGTTGCAGGCGTGCGATCGGCGCTGTTGCCAGAGTTAGGCGCAGGCGGCAGGCGCAATAAGTTGTTCGCGCCACTGCTGTCACTCTTTGTTGCAGGCGCATTACCGCCTTTCAGCATTTGATCCAGCGGCAGAACCATCAGATTGCCGCCCTTATCATTCACCAGCACTTTACGGGTGTGGCTCAGCACTTTTTCCATGGTTTCGATATACAGACGCTCGCGGGTGATTTCCGGCGCAGCTTTGTATTCCGGCAGCAGCTTGGCGAAGCGCGCCACTTCACCCTGTGCTTCCAGGATGGTCTGCGTTTTATACGCGCGGGCTTCTTCAAGAATACGCTGTGCCTGACCGTTCGCACGCGGCTGCACTTCGTTGGTGTACGCTTCCGCTTCACGGATATACTGCTGCTCGTTTTCACGCGCGGCAATGGCGTCATCAAACGCGGCTTTCACTTCTTCCGGCGGACGAGCGGCCTGGAAGTTGACGTCCAGCAGGGTGATGCCCATGTTGTACGGGCGAATCGTCTCTTCCAGCTCGCGCTGGGTATCGCTACGAATCACCGTACGGCCTTCGGTCAGGATACGATCCATGGTGTATTTACCGATAACGCCGCGCAGCGCGCTGTCCGTCGCCTGGCGCAGGCTGTCGTCGGCGCTGGTCACGCTAAACAGATAACGCTCCGGGTCGGTCACGCGGTACTGCACGTTCATTTCTACGCGCACCACGTTTTCGTCTGAAGTCAGCATCACGCCAGAGGCCGCCAGTTCGCGCACGGACTCCACGTTGACGGGCGTCACTTCATCAATAAAGGTCGGTTTCCAGTTCAGGCCCGGCTCCACCAGATGGCTGAACTTACCGAAACGTGTCACCACGCCGCGTTCCGCTTCTTTGATGGTATAGAAACCAGTCACTGCCCAGATGACTACCGCCGCAACAACAACAATACCGATAACACGCCCGCCAATCGGTGGACGCGAACCAGAGGTCCCAGGGGTGCCGCCGGTGCCTTTACCACCGCCGAAACCACCGAGTTTTTTGCTCAGTTTACGGAAGATATCATCCAGATCGGGAGGCCCTTGCTCGCGGCCTCCTTTATTGTTTCCATTTCCCTCAGAGTTGCCGCCGGGTTTGCTGCTACCCCACGGGTCGCGGTCTTGTCCGTTATTACCGGGCTGATTCCACGCCATGTATGTGCTCCATATATAATTTGCGGTGTTATACCCCAAAAGGGGAAAAACCCTCAGGCCGTTGCCGATCAGACGACGTATTCTTCGAGTGCCGGCTCTTGTTTACAGAGTCGACGCCAGTCGACGATTGGCATACGCACCTGCATACCCACGCTGCCATCATCTTCCATCCACTCTTTTTCTATTGCCTGAAGCTGGTAAAACCGGCTGCGCAGGCGCCCTTCCTGTGGTGGCAAACGCAGCGTATGCTGCGCGACTTCACCGGCAAGACGCTCTGTCAAAGCCTGGAATAACAGTGGTACGCCAGTTCCTGTCTGGGCGGAAAGCCAGACCCGAACTGGTTTATTCTCTTCATCCCTGTCGATACGCGGTTCAAAATCATCCAGCATATCTATCTTGTTCATCACCAGCAGTGTGGGGATATCGTGTGCTTCAATCTCTTCGAGCACGGTATTCACTGCGTCGATGTTTTCCTGGACACGCACGTCGGCCGCGTCAATTACGTGCAGCAGCAGCGTCGCCTGGCGCGTCTCCTGCAAGGTCGCTTTAAATGCGGCGACCAAATCGTGCGGCAGATGGCGAATAAAGCCGACCGTGTCCGCCAGCACGGTTTCACCGACATCCGCCACGTCAATACGGCGTAGCGTCGGATCCAGCGTGGCAAACAGCTGATCCGCCGCGTAAACCTGCGCTTCGGTTATCTGGTTAAACAACGTGGATTTACCGGCGTTGGTGTAACCGACCAGCGAAACCGTTGGAATATCGGCCTTAGTACGGGAACGACGCCCCTGCTCGCGCTGTTTTTCAACTTTTTCAAGACGCGAGAGAATCTGAGTAATACGATTACGCAGCAAGCGACGGTCGGTTTCGAGCTGGGTTTCACCCGGACCACGTAAACCAATCCCGCCCTTTTGTCGTTCAAGGTGGGTCCAGCCACGTACAAGACGCGTTGCCAGATGGCGCAACTGCGCCAGCTCAACTTGTAATTTCCCCTCGTGCGTACGGGCACGCTGGGCGAAAATATCTAAAATCAGGCCTGTGCGATCGATAACACGACATTCGCACAATCTTTCCAGGTTACGTTCCTGGGCTGGGGTCAGCGCATGATCAAAGAGCACGACGGAAGCACCCGTTGCTTTTACGGCGTCTGCAATTTCAACTGCTTTACCTTCACCAACAAAGTACTTGGGGTGCGGTGCTTTACGGCTACCGGTAATCACCTGCATTGCTTCGACACCGGCGGAAGAGACCAGAGATTCAAACTCCTGGAGATCTTCCATATCTTTGTCTTGCGAAAAATAGATGTGTACCAGTACCGCCTGCTCACCGGCATCATAACGGTCAAACAAGCGTAAACCCTCAATAAAGATCGACGGGGAACCCGGAAAACCTGGCTCCCCGATAGAGATAAACGGCAGCCAACCTTATTCGGTTTCTTCGCCGCCTTCCGGCTGAGCAGTGCCCTGCACATTGCTACCATGATGGTAGTTACTGCCAGTACCGCCGCCCGCGTTATTGCTGTGATGAGAAACCGGACGAGATGGAACAACAGTAGAAATTGCGTGCTTGTAGACCATCTGACTGACCGTGTTTTTCAACAGGATCACGAACTGATCAAAAGACTCAATTTGCCCTTGCAGCTTAATACCATTCACCAAATAAATTGAAACTGGAACACGTTCCCGACGCAATGCGTTCAGGAACGGATCTTGTAAAGATTGCCCCTTAGCCATTCTATCTTTTCCTTATATGCTTGTTTTGTACTTAGAACCCGAAGGTTCTGAAAACTGCGTAAAAAATTTGCGTACGATACGAATAACTTAATTGTACACATCAACCCGCGATAGCACTAACAACCTGTAACACGTCCCGGTAAGACTTTTCTGGCTTTTCACTTTCCAGCCAGTGGACGCCCTCCCAACCACGTAACCAGGTCATCTGTCGCTTGGCTAATTGCCTCGTAGCGCAAATCCCTCGATAAACCATTTCATCGTAAGGTATTTCACCCTCCAGATAAGACCACATCTGGCGGTAACCCACACAACGAATGGAAGGCATATCCGTATGCAAATCTCCGCGAGCAAAAAGCGCCCGCACTTCTGCTTCAAAACCTGAAGCTAACATCTGATGAAAACGCTGCTCTATTCTTTGATGGAGCAGTTCACGGCTCGCCGGGGCGATGGCGAACTGATGCACCTGGTAAGGCAGAGCGTCTCCTGACGTTTGCGTCAGATCCGTTAAAGTTTTACCCGAAATGAAAAAAACTTCCAGTGCCCGGGAAAGCCTTTGAGGATCATTTGGATGAATCCGCGCTGCCGCAACGGGGTCTATCTCCCGCAACTGCTGATGCAACGCTTCCCATCCGTGCTCTGCCGCCTGTTGTTCAATTTTCGCTCTAATTTGCGCATCGGCTGGCGGTAAGGGGGATAACCCTTCCAGCAGCGCCTTAAAGTAGAGCATGGTACCGCCCACCAGCAGGGGAATTCGCCCTGCATCGGTTATCTCTTTCATCTGAGCCAGCGCATCGCGACGAAAATCGGCGGCGGAATAAGACTCAGACGGATCGAGAATATCCAGTAACCGGTGGGGAGCTGCCTGAAGTTCAGCGGCATCAGGCTTGGCGGTACCAATATCCATTCCCCGATAAATAAGGGCTGAATCAACGCTTATCAACTCAACTGGCAAAACTTTACGTAGCGCGATGGCCAGCGCCGTTTTGCCTGAGGCGGTTGGCCCCATCAAAAAAATCGCCTTCGGCAGGCCTGTTTTATTCAATTCACTCATGTTTCAGGGCGTTCATCGCCACTTGTAGATCGACAGGTTGTAACAATCCGTCGGGTGGATTTTTCACCAGCTGCGGGCAAAGCCTTTCGACATCGGCCAGCAACGTTATCGCCTGCGCCACGCTCCACTGTGCATGATCGCTGACCAAATGGCGTGCCAGCCAGCTGGCGACATTCACCGACTCAATACTTGCCTGCTGCGCCAGGTAGCCTATCAGTTTCGGAATCAAGTTTTGTAAATTTTGTTGGCGCAAGGGTAAAGGCACCGCGCGGATGGTCACATGGTGTCCATCAGGCACAAATTCGATACCCATTTCAGCAAGCGTTGCCTGCGCCCGTTGCAACGCTTCGCGCTCGTCAGGCGAGATTTTTAAACGCACCGGGATAAGCAGCGGTTGCGCGCAGGCTGGCCCGTGTCCCGCAGAGAGTTGGGCATGGCGCAACCAACGCTCCGCAACCGGCAGCGCCAGTAAAGCCAGCCCGCCGTTGCGCTCAAGTAGCGCATACTCCGGGGGGATAATCGTCAACACCCGGCCAAAGCTGTGGCTGTGGCCGTCCAGCGCGGGCGCAGAGGGCTGCGGCGCTTCGCTTTTGCGCTCAGCCACCGGCGTCTCCAGCAACTGACGATACAACGCGCCCTGCTGCTTTTGATAGCCAGGCTGCGCATGCGGGTATGATGGCTGCGATGAACTGCGCGATGGCGCAGGCGTTGACGGCGCGCTATAGCGCGCAGGTTCAGGCTCGCGAGCCACCGCCGGTTGCGCAAACTGATTGCGCCCGGCTGCAACACGGTTTTCCGGTAACGCGCGCGGTGCGGGTTCCTCTGCCAGCGGCAGCGGCGTCTCCAGCTGCTGTTGCAACACGCTCAACACGCCCTGGTAGATAAAATCGTGCACCAGGCGAGACTGATGAAAGCGCACTTCGTGTTTCGCCGGATGCACATTCACATCCACCTGATGCGGATCTATTTCCAGATAGAGCACAAATGCGGGTTGCTGATCCACTCCAAGCTTATCTTCACAGGCCTGGCGAATCGCGTGGTTAATCAACCGGTCACGCATCATGCGCCCGTTCACGTAGCAATACTGGATTTCGCTCAATGCGCTGGTGGTGCTTTTCGGATCGGCCACCCACCCGCGCAACGCCAGGTCGCCGTGCTGCCATTCAATGGCCAGCGCCTGTTCAAGAAAAGCCGTGCCGCAAATCGCACCAAGGCGGCGCTCTTTCTGCCCACCGGCGGCAACGGCGCGATACTGGCGCACCATCTTGCCGTTGTGCGTCAGGTTAATGGTGACGTCAAAACGCGCCAGCGCGATGCGGCGGATTATTTCATCAATATGATTGAACTCGGTCTTTTCCGTGCGCATAAATTTGCGCCGTGCTGGCGTGTTGTAAAAGAGATCCAACACTTCCAGCGTGGTGCCCGGCGGATGCGCGGCGGGTTTAACCGTCACCGCCATGTCACGCCCTTCGGCGTAGGCTTGCCAGGCTTCCTGCTGATCGGCGGTGCGGGAGGTCAGCGTCAGGCGGGAAACCGAGCTGATACTGGCCAGCGCTTCACCGCGAAAACCGAGACTGATAATGGCTTCCAGATCGTCAAGCGAGGCAATTTTACTGGTGGCGTGCCGCGCCAGCGCCAGAGCCAGCTCATCTTTTTTAATGCCTGAACCATTATCGCGAATACGGATAAGCCTGGCGCCGCCGCGTTCGATATCAATATCAATACGCGTCGCGCCCGCATCAAGGCTGTTTTCGACCAGCTCTTTGACCACCGACGCAGGGCGTTCCACCACTTCGCCAGCGGCGATTTGGTTCGCAAGCTGTGGAGGCAGAACCTGAATCGGCATATCGTTTCCTTAATTAATCAAGCTCTTTCCCGGCGCTGCCGCACTCGCCGTTTGCGGCGCTCCACCCTGCGGAGCAGACTGCAACGGATGGGCAAGGAAATAGTTGCGCAGGCCGCTGTAAATGGCTTCGGCAAGCTGTTGTTGGTATGCATCGCTCGCCAGCAGCCGCTCTTCGCCGCGGTTACTGATAAACCCCGTCTCGACCAGAATGGAGGGGATATCTGGCGAGCGCAACACGCCAAGGCTCGCGTGCTCCGGGCGGCGCTTATGTAACCCGCCAATACGCTGCAACTGGCTCAGCATCGTAGTGGCAACATCATACCCTACGCGCTGAGAATGGCCGAATTGTAAATCCAGCACCGCCTGGCTGAGATACGGGTCTGCCTGGCTGTTGGCGAGCACGTCCCCGGCACCGCCCAGCAGTTCAGACTGCTTCTCATGCTGCTCCAGCCAGCTTGCCATCTCGCTGTTAGCCCGGCGGTTTGACAGCACCCACACCGACGCGCCCGTCGCCTCGCGGTTTGGCGCGGCATCTGCGTGAATGGAGACCAGGAAGTTAGCATTCTGTTTACGCGCCACGTCAGAGCGCCCCATCACCGAGATAAAATAGTCGCCATCGCGGGTCAGCACCGGTTTAAACATCGGATCATCATTGAGCAACGCGCGCAACTTGCGCGCAATCGCGATGGTCACGTTTTTCTCTTTTGTCCCCCCGGCACCAATTGCGCCAGGATCCTGGCCGCCGTGACCGGCATCGATAGCAATCACCACCTGCTCGCCGGACGCCATGCGCCGCTGCGCCGCCGGGCGTGTTGTGGTATTGCTGCTGGTCACGCTGGTAAGACGATCGTTATCCGTGTTGAAAGGGTTGCGCACCGGTTGCTTCGGCTGCGGTGGCGGAGTTTCAGCGCGCTGCACAACGGCTTTAGGCGGCGCTGGCGGTACGTCGGCATCGATGGTAAACACCACTTTATACCCTGGGCCGCTTTGCTGTTTCACCGCACGGGTTTTGCCATTTTGCGTTAAATCCACCACCAGGCGAATCGACTGATTATCTTGTGCGGTTCCGGCGCGAATGCTTTTTACCAGATTATTACCGCTGAACTGTAATGGCAGGCCCTGAATGATACCGGTCTGTTTAATATCCAGCGCAACGCTACGTTTACTCTGCTGGGTAAAAGCATAATCAGGATCGCCCATAAAACTGAACGTGATCCGGGCCTGACTATCGCCGTTGGATACCTGAATATCCGCCAGACTTGCCGCTCCGGCTTGTGTACTCAGCAGCAACAGCGCCGCCACCAACCAACTTTTTGCGCGATTAATCATCCCGTCATCCTTCCCGTTAGCCCGCCATACGCGCCAGCAATGATTCGCCAGAAGAGGATACCGCGCTGATGCGCGCCTCACGCCCCTGTGCCTGGTAATCTAAGTGGATTTCGACATCCGGGTCAGGCAGGACACCCGCACCTTGCTGCGGCCACTCGACCAGGCAAATTGCGTCGTTGGCAAAATAATCGCGGATCCCCATAAACTCCAGCTCCTCCGGGTCCGCAAGACGGTACAGGTCGAAGTGGTACACGGTCAGCTTGCCGAGCGTGTACGGCTCCACCAGCGTATAGGTTGGGCTTTTCACGTTACCGTTATGGCCTAAAGCCTGTAAAAATCCCCGGCTGAAGGTGGTTTTACCTGCGCCGAGATCGCCATACAGATAGAAAACCGTCGCGCCATCGCAGGCCTGCGCCAGTCGTTTGCCGAGATCCAGCGTCGCCTGCTCGTCAGGTAAAGGAATCACTCGATTAATCATCTTTTATATCAATTACATCCGGGTTAACAACACGCATAAGCGTGGTAAATAGATCGGTCGCCAGCATACCGCGCGTACCATAGCGCTGCGCTAACTTCTCCGCCGCCGCGCCATGTGCAACGGCACCGGCGCACGCCGCGTCATACAGACTGAATTTTTGGGCCAGTAGCGCGCTGATAATACCGGACAACACATCGCCCATGCCGCCGCTCGCCATACCCGCGTTACCGGCATCCACAATGCCCAGCGCGCCCTCTGCGCTTGCCACCACCGTGCCAGCGCCTTTGAGCACCACCACGCCAGCGTACCGCTGTGCCAGACGCTGCGCGGCAAGTAAGCGATCGCTTTCAATGTCTGCCACGCTGCAATTAAGCAAACGCGCGGCCTCGCCAGGGTGCGGCGTTAGTATGCGATTGTGACGTTTATCGGGGTTGATTGCCAGAAGGTTCAGCGCATCTGCATCCCATAACATGGGTTTACGAAAACTCTCGACCTTTTGCAGCGCTTTTTTGCCCCACTCCTGCAGACCAAGACCAGGGCCAATCGCGACCACATCGGCCCACTCCAGGCTTTGTTCCAGCGACTGAGCCGTTAACTCCTGCACCATCAGTTCAGGACGCGCAGTAATAATGGGGGCGATGTTCTCTGCTCGCGTCAGGATACGTACCAGGCCCGCGCCCGTACGCAGCGCCGCCTCACCGGTCATACGGATAGCGCCCGCCGTGCCGTGATCGCCGCCAATAACCACCAGCCGACCATGATCGCCTTTATTGGATGTTGGGCAGCGCGGCGTAAACCAGAGCGCCAGTTGGCTGGCATCATAGCGAGAAAGCGGCGGCTGCTGGCCGCTCAGCCAGCTTTCCAGCCCCAGCGCGTGGAAGTGCAACTGACCGACCACATCCCGCGCCTTGCCGGTGAGCAGGCCCGGTTTCAGCGCGATAAAGGTGACGGTGTGGCGCGCCTGAATCACTGCGCCCGGCGTCGCGCCGGTTTGCGCTAGCAGCCCGGAAGGGATATCCAGCGCCAGCACCGGTGCCGGGTGAGCATTTGCCTGGTCAATCAGTGTGGCCACATTATCACGGGGGGCGCGCGCAAGCCCGGTGCCCAGCAAGCCATCAATAATTAAGTCTGTCTCTTCCGGCCACAAAATATCTGGCGCATGAATAATCCCCCCGGCATTCAGCCACGCATCGCGCGCCTGCTCTGCCTCTTCGGGTAAAGGCTTTTCGCTCTCCAGCGCCAGCAGTGTGACCTGGATACCGGCGGCGGCGGCCAGCCTGGCCACGACGTAACCGTCGCCGCCGTTATTACCGTGGCCGCAGAGGATCAACCAGCGCGACGCGTCGGGAAAGTGTTGCCGGGCCACCTCGAAGGCTGCTTCTCCGGCGCGTTGCATCAATTCATAAAGCGTTATACCCAGGCTATCTGCCGCCTCGCGCTCTAAGCGTTTAAGGTCGTAAGCCGGCCAGATGGAGTGTGGTATACTTGCTGAGATTTTCTTCATTGTATGGTCCGTCATGTCACAGCCCCTCGATCTCAATTATTTAGCGCAACAAATCAAACAATGGGGCACTGAACTCGGTTTTCAGCAGGTCGGTATCACCGACACGGATCTTTCTGCCAGCGAGCCTAAGTTGCAGGCATGGCTGGATAAACAATATCACGGAGAGATGGCGTGGATGGCGCGTCACGGTATGATGCGCGCTCGCCCTCATGAGCTTCTCCCCGGCACGCTGCGCGTAATTAGCGTGCGCATGAACTACCTTCCGGCGCAGGCGGCCTTTGCCAGCACGCTGAAAAACCCTTCGCTCGGTTATGTCAGTCGCTACGCGCTGGGCCGCGATTATCATAAGCTGCTGCGTAACCGCCTTAAAAAACTCGGCGATATGATCCAGCAGCAGTGTGCATCGCTGAATTTTAGACCTTTTGTGGATTCTGCGCCCATTCTTGAGCGCCCGTTGGCAGAAAAAGCCGGGCTGGGCTGGACAGGTAAGCACTCACTTATCCTCAGCCGCGACGCAGGATCGTTCTTTTTCCTCGGCGAGCTGCTTATAGATTTGCCCTTACCTATTGATAAACCTGTTGAAGAGGGCTGCGGGCGCTGTGTGGCCTGCATGACCATTTGCCCGACCGGGGCGATTGTCGAGCCTTACACCGTCGATGCACGCCGCTGCATCTCTTACCTGACGATTGAGCTGGAAGGCGCTATCCCGGAAGAATTTCGTCCGTTAATAGGGAATCGCATTTACGGCTGTGATGATTGCCAGCTGATCTGCCCGTGGAACCGTTTCTCGCAACTGACCGAAGAGGATGATTTCAGCCCGCGCAAAGCGCTGCACGCGCCGCCGCTGACTGAGCTATTTAGCTGGTCGGAAGCGTGGTTCTTAAAGGTAACAGAAGGCTCTGCGATTCGCCGTATCGGGCACCTGCGCTGGCTGCGTAATATTGCGGTGGCGCTGGGTAACGCGCCCTGGGATGAGGCCAATCTTCGTGCGCTTGAGCAGCGACTGGGTGAGCACCCACTTCTTGATGAACACATACAATGGGCGATTGCGCAGCAAATCGCTAAACGAAATGCCTGCGTTGTGGAAGTGCAAAGCCCCAAAAAACAGCGGCTGGTGAGAGTGGTTGAAAAAGGTTTGCCGCGCGATGCCTGATTCGTCCACAGCTTGTGTATAAAATTAAAAACCCATTGCGTTTCAATGCCCACAATAAGGTCAAGCGATCGTATTAACAATTTAAAATGATATTTAATTTATATTTTTCAGTAAGTTAAAAATATATCATTCACTTTGCTAAGTTTTTTTTGGCTTAAGTACGCAAGAGGAACCTGTGGATAAGTCTGTTTGCAATATTTTGGCGAAGACAATAAAAAAATGCCCCAGCGTGCAATTACGCTGTGGATAATTTTATTCAGGTGAAGATTTGGAGCGGGAAACGAGACTCGAACTCGCGACCCCGACCTTGGCAAGGTCGTGCTCTACCAACTGAGCTATTCCCGCATATTCCTGGTCCGGCTGCTTGCCGAAACCCGGTTAATCTGGATGGTGCGTGCCTTGCGGCCTTTCAAATTTGGAGCGGGAAACGAGACTCGAACTCGCGACCCCGACCTTGGCAAGGTCGTGCTCTACCAACTGAGCTATTCCCGCATATTTCCTGGCCCGGCTGCTTGCCGAAAACCAGTCAACTGGATGGTGCGTGCCTTACGGCTTTTCAAATTTTGGAGCGGGAAACGAGACTCGAACTCGCGACCCCGACCTTGGCAAGGTCGTGCTCTACCAACTGAGCTATTCCCGCGTATCCCGATATTTCAGTCACTTGCAAACTGCCTGCGCTAAAATCTCGCGATGCCGTGATTAACATTTCTGTGTCTTCACGGGAGGCGCATTATACGAGAAATCCTTCCTGCTGCAAGCCCCCGAAAGCATTTTTTCGCTTTTTTTGTTTAAGTGATGATTTAATCGACAGAATGGGTAATTTTACGCCAATCCCGCGCCACCACAGGGCTACCGGGCAGCTGAACATGCGCCAGGCCCGGCGTATTTATCGCATTATAGTTTAATAAAATGCTCGCGGTAGTAAGCCAGTTCCGCCACCGATTCGCGGATATCATCCAGCGCCTGGTGCGTGTTCTGCTTCTTAAGCCCTTCCAGCACTTCCGGCTTCCAGCGACGCGCCAACTCTTTGAGCGTGCTGACGTCCAGGTAGCGATAGTGAAAATACGCCTCCAGCTCTGGCATATATTTAAAGAGGAAACGGCGGTCCTGACCGATACTGTTACCGCAAATCGGCGATTTTCCAGCCGGTACCCAGGCTTGCAGAAACTCAATTGTCGCCAGCTCCGCCGCGCGATCGTCAAACGCACTGGCTTTGACACGATCAACCAGACCGCTGCCCGTATGCGTACGCACGTTCCACTCATCCATCAAAGCCAGTTGTTCATCGGATTGATGCACCGCAATCACTGGCCCTTCCGCCAGGATATTCAGATTCGCATCCGTCACCAGCGTGGCGATTTCAATTATGCGATCTCGCTCGGGATCTAAGCCGGTCATCTCCAGATCGATCCAAATCAGGTTGTTTTCGTCTGCGCTCATGTTATTTTCCACCCTTCTCGTCATAATGAGTGTTGCATAAAATCATTCAAGATGCGTGGTGATTGCGCCGATGCTGACCGCTACAGGTCTGCGGGCGCCGTTAGCCAAAAGCAGTTTGAATAAAGTGTTAAAATTGCGTGTATCATAGTTGTTTTGCCTGTCAGAGGCGACCAGGAGCCAGCACGATTGAGTAAAAATAAACTCTCCAAAGGACAGCAGCGCCGCGTTAAAGCGAACCATCAGCGCCGATTGAAAACGTCTGCGGAGAAAACTGACTACGATGACAACCTGTTCGGCGAACCGTCCGAAGGGGTGGTGATTAGCCGCTTTGGTATGCATGCCGACGTGGAATCCGCCAACGGCGAGGTGCATCGCTGCAATATTCGCCGCACTATTCGTTCGCTGGTCACCGGCGATCGCGTCGTCTGGCGTCCGGGCAAAGAAGCGGCGGAAGGCGTCAACGTCAAAGGGATTGTTGAAGCCGTACACGAGCGCAAGTCAGTACTGACGCGCCCCGACTTCTATGATGGCGTCAAACCCATCGCCGCCAATATTGATCAAATCGTGGTGGTCTGCGCTATCCTGCCGGAGCTGTCGCTGAACATCATTGACCGCTACCTTGTGGCGTGTGAAGCGCTGGAAGTTGAACCGCTTATCGTGCTCAACAAAATCGATCTGCTGGATGAAGACGGCATGGACTTCGTCAATGAGCAGATGGATATTTATCGCCACATCGGTTATCGCGTGCTGATGGTGTCGAGCCATACGCAGCACGGTCTGGATCCGCTTGTTGAGGCGCTAACCGATCGTGTGAGCATCTTTGCCGGTCAATCGGGCGTAGGGAAATCGAGCCTGCTCAATGCGCTGCTTGGTTTACATGAGGAGCAGATCCTCACCAACGACGTTTCCGATGTTTCCGGTCTTGGCCAGCATACCACCACCGCCGCGCGCCTTTATCACTTCCCGCAGGGCGGTGATGTGATTGATTCGCCTGGCGTTCGCGAGTTCGGCCTGTGGCACCTCGAAGCGGAACAAATCACCCACGGATTTGTCGAATTCCATGACTATCTGGGTCATTGCAAATACAGGGATTGTAAGCATGATACCGATCCTGGCTGCGCTATCCGTGAAGCGGTAGAAAAAGGCGAAATCGCGGAGAGCCGTTTCGACAACTATCACCGCATTCTGGAAAGCATGGCGCAGGTAAAAACGCGTAAAAGCTTTTCTGAATCCGACGACTGACAACGACGCTTCACATCCCTGAATCGTCCCTTTTTGCTAAAGATCCGGCGTCTGGGCGCGGGATCAGGAACGACAAAATAACGGCCTGGAGGCTACCTTGTTAAACTCACTTAAACTTTCGCTGCAATACATTCTGCCGAAACTGTGGCTCACTCGCCTGGCGGGCTGGGGCGCAAGCAAACGTGCGGGCTGGCTGACCAAACTGGTTATCGATCTGTTTGTGAAATACTACAAGGTCGATATGAAAGAGGCGCAAAAGCCGGACACGGCAAGCTACCGCTCGTTTAACGATTTCTTTGTGCGCCCGCTGCGCGATGAGGTGCGCCCGCTGAATACAGACCCGAACGTGCTGGTGATGCCGGCAGACGGCGTGATCAGCCAGCTGGGAACCATTGATAACGACAAGCTTTTGCAAGCCAAAGGGCACAATTACAGCCTTGAAGCGCTGCTGGCCGGTAACTACCTGATGGCCGATCTGTTTCGCAACGGCAGCTTCGTTACCACGTATCTCTCCCCGCGCGATTATCACCGCGTACATATGCCGTGCAACGGTATCCTGCGCGAGATGATCTATGTCCCGGGCGATCTGTTCTCGGTGAACCATCTCACTGCGCAGAATGTGCCGAACCTGTTCGCGCGTAATGAGCGCGTTATCTGCCTGTTCGATACCGAGTTTGGCCCGATGGCGCAAATCCTCGTGGGCGCAACCATTGTCGGCAGTATTGAAACGGTGTGGGCGGGCACCATTACGCCGCCGCGCGAAGGCATTATCAAACGCTGGACGTGGCCGGAAGGTGAACAAGAAGGCGCCGTGGCGCTGCTCAAAGGCCAGGAGATGGGTCGCTTCAAGCTGGGTTCAACGGTTATCAACCTGTTCGCGCCGGGTAAAGTGAAGCTCGCAGACACGCTGCAAAGCCTGTCGGTGACCAAAATCGGCCAGCCGCTGGCAGTCTCCACCGAACCTTTCGCACCGGCTGATGTGCAACCGGCTCCCCTGCCAGCAGACGAGATCAACGCAGAACACGACGCCAGCCCGCTGGTTGACGGTCGCGTTGACGACAAAGACGTAAGCTAATCCCTGACGAAAGGTAGACTGAAGTGCGCCTGATTATCACGTTTCTGATGGCCTGGTGCCTCAGCCTGGGAGCTGTCGCCGCGACGGCTCCCGATGCCCAACAAATCACGCAAGAGCTGGAGCAGGCCAAAGCGGCGAAGAATACGCCGGATCAAGCCGAAATCATTGAGATGCTCCAGTCTGCGCTCAACGCGCTCGCAGAGCGTAAAGCCTCTGCCGAGCGCGCAAAGCAGTATCAGGACGTTATTGATAACTTCCCCAAAACCTCCCGAACCCTGCGCGCGCAGCTCGATAGCCTGCGCGAAGAACCGAAAACAGTGCCGTCAGGCATGAGCAGCGATGCGCTGAATCAGGAAATCCTGCAAGTCAGCAGCCAGTTGCTGGAGAAGACTCGTCTTGCGCAGCAGGAGCAGGAGCGCGCCAGGGAAATCAGCGATTCGCTCAGCCAGCTACCGCAGCAGCAAACCGATGCGCGCCGTCAGCTTACTGAAGTGGAGCGTCGGCTGAACGCAGCGGCTGGCAACACGCCGCTGGCGCAGGCGCAAAATTTCAGCGCCCAGGCGGAATCAGCAAAACTGAAAGCCCTGGTGGATGAGCTGGAGCTGGCGCAACTGTCGGCCAATAACCGCCAGGAACTGGCCCGTATGCGCGCGGCGCTGGCACAAAAACAGGCCCAGCAATTGGACACCTGGCTACAGGCGCTGCGTAACCAGCTCAATAGCCAGCGCCAGCGTGAAGCAGAAGAAGCGCTGGAGAGCACGGAACTGCTGGCAGAAAATAGCGCGAATCTGCCTGAAAAAATTCTTGAGCAGTTCCGCATCAACCGCGAGCTGTCGCAGGCCTTGAATCAGCAGGCGCAGCGGATGGATCTGGTGGCCTCGCAGCAACGCCAGGCAACCGGCCAGACATTACAGGTGCGCCAGGCGCTCAACACCCTGCGTGAACAAGCGCAGTGGCTTGGCGTCTCGAATATGCTCGGCGAAGCCCTGCGCGCTCAGGTGGCGCGCCTGCCGGAGATGCCGAAACCCCAGCAGCTTGATACCGAAATGGCGCAACAGCGCGTGCACCGCATGCGCTATGAAGACCTGCTGAACAAACAGCCGCAGCTGCGCCAGATTCACCAGGCTGATGGCCAGCCGCTGACCGCCGAGCAGAGCCGTATCCTTGAGGCGCAGCTGCGTACCCAGCGTGAATTGCTCAATTCTCTGCTCCAGGGCAGCGATACGCTGATCCTTGAGCTGACCAAGCTCAAAGTCGCCAACAGTCAGCTGGAAGATGCGCTCAAAGAGGTCAACGAAGCCACCCACCGCTACCTGTTCTGGACGGCGGATGTCGGCCCGATAACCTTCAGCTGGCCCCTCGATATTGTGCAGGATTTGCGCCGTTTGCTGTCGTTGGACACTATCAGCCAGTTGGGCAAAGCCACGGCGATGATGCTGACCAGCAAAGAGACGCTGTTTCCACTGTTCGGCGCGTTAGTGCTGGTTGGGTTCAGTATTTACTCACGCAGGCATTTCACCCGTTTTCTTGAACGTTCCAGCGCCCGCGTCGGCAAAGTCACGCAGGATCACTTCTGGCTCACCATGCGCACGGTGTTCTGGTCGATTCTGGTTGCGCTGCCGCTGCCGGTGCTGTGGGCGACGCTTGGTTATGGTTTACAGCAAGCCTGGCCTTATCCGCTGGCGGTCGCCGTGGGCGATGGCGTCAGAGCAACCGTACCGCTACTGTGGGCGGTAATGATTTGTGCGACCTTCGCGCGCCCGAACGGGTTGTTTATCGCCCACTTCGGCTGGCCGCGTAAACGGGTCGCACCCGCGATGCGCTACTACGTGATGAGTATCGGCCTTATCGTTCCGCTGATCATGGCGCTGATGATGTTCGATAACCTCGACGATCGCGAGTTCTCCGCCTCGCTGGGCAGGCTCTGCTTTATCCTTATCTGCGGCGCGCTGGCGATGGTGACGCTGAGTCTGAAACGCGCCGGTATTCCGCTGTATGTGGATAAGTCCGGCAGCAGCGATAATATGCCAAACCACCTGCTGTGGAACCTGTTATTAAGCGCGCCGCTGATAGCTATTCTGGCGGCGGCGGTCGGCTATCTGGCCACCGCGCAGGCGTTGCTGGCACGCCTGGAGACTTCTGTCGCTATCTGGTTCACCTTGTTGGTGGTGTATCACATCATTCGCCGCTGGATGCTGATTCAACGGCGTCGTCTGGCGTTTGAACGCGCCCGCCATCGCCGTGCGGAAATTCTGGCGCAGCGCGCACGCGGTGAAGAGGAATCCCCTCACCCCACCAGCACCGAAGGCGTGGCAGATGTAGACGAACCGGAGGTCGATCTGGATGCAATCAGCGTGCAGTCATTGCGGCTGGTGCGTTCGATCCTGATGCTGGTCGCGCTGCTGTCGGTGATTGTGCTGTGGTCAGAAATTCATTCGGCGTTTGGTTTTCTGGAAAATATCCCGCTATGGGATGTCACCTCCACGGTCCAGGGGGTGGAAAGCCTGGAGCCTATCACCCTGGGCGCGGTGCTTATCGCTATCCTGGTGTTTATTATCACCACGCAGCTGGTGCGTAATCTTCCGGCGTTACTTGAGCTGGCGCTGCTACAGCATCTGGATCTCGCGCCGGGCACCGGGTATGCCATTACCACCATCACCAAATATTTGCTGATGCTGTTTGGCGGGCTGGTGGGCTTTTCGATGATTGGCATCGAGTGGTCGAAGCTGCAATGGCTGGTGGCCGCGCTCGGTGTGGGTCTCGGTTTCGGTTTACAGGAAATATTCGCCAACTTTATCTCTGGCTTGATCATTCTGTTTGAAAAACCTATTCGTATTGGCGACACGGTGACGATCCGCGATCTGACCGGCAGTATTACCCGTATCAATACCCGAGCGACAACGATTAGCGACTGGGATCGCAAAGAGATCATCGTGCCGAACAAAGCCTTTATCACCGAGCAGTTTATTAACTGGTCGTTGTCTGATTCGGTCACACGTGTGGTGCTAACGGTGCCTGCACCGGTCGATGCAAACAGTGAAGAGGTGACGCAAATCCTCTATACCGCCGCCGAGCGCTGCTCGCTGGTGCTGGATAACCCGGCGCCGGAAGTATTCCTCGTTGATTTACAACACGGGCTACAGCTGTTTGAGCTGCGTATCTACGCAGCGGAGATGGGCCATCGTATGCCGCTGCGCCATGAAATCCACCAGCTGATTCTGGCAGGCTTTCGCGAGCACGGTATCGATCTGCCCTTCCCGCCATTCCAGATGCGCCTTGAAAGCCTGGACGGTAAAAAAGCGGCGCGGACGCTCAGTTCTGCGGGTCGGCAAAACCGCCCGGCGGGGAGTGTGTAAGCGGCGAAGAAAAACAGTTTTCTGTTATCGCACCCGGTATAAACACATCGGCCCCGAACTTTCGGGGCCGATGTGTTTCATCAGGAGAGATTTCGCGGCGATATCAGGCTCTGTCGACGGTAAACGCAATCACATCAGCCAGGCTTTCGGCCTGCAATGCCAGCATTACCAGGCGGTCAACACCGAGCGCCACGCCGGAACAGTCCGGCAGACCTGCTTTCAACGCCTCCAGCAAATTCACATCCACCGGCTGCTGCGGCAAACCGCGCGCCGCGCGTTTGCGGTTATCCTGCTCAAAACGCTGCGCCTGTTCGCGCGCGTCGGTCAATTCGTGAAAACCATTCGCCAGCTCAATGCCCTTGAAGTAAACCTCAAAGCGTTCCGCAACGCGATGATCCTCGGTGCTGATCTGCGCCAGCGCCGCCTGGCTTGCCGGGAAGTGGAAGACGAAGGTTGGGCGATCTTTACCGATATGCGGTTCCACGCCCATAGTAAAGAGCAGTTGCAGCAATGTGTCGCGGTCTTCTTCGGTATCCGCGATATTGCTCAAATCGAGTTTCGCCGCGACCTCACGCAATTGATTTTTATCGGCTGAAAGCGGGTCGATTTCCAGATAGCGCTGAAATGCCTGCTGATAAGTCAGCGATTCCGCAGGCTGGCAATCCAGCACTTGTTGCAGCAAATCATCCACTTCATTCATCAAACGGTACATATCGTAGTGCGGACGATACCATTCGAGCATGGTGAACTCAGGATTATGATGGCGCCCCATCTCTTCATTACGAAAGCTTCTGCACAGCTGGAACACCGGGCCGCAGCCCGCCGCCAGCAGGCGTTTCATATGGTATTCCGGGCTGGTCATCAGGTAGAGATTAAGCCCCTGAGAATGGCCGGGGCCAACAAAACGGGTTTCGAACGGGACCAGATGAATATCGGTTACCGTCGCCTGGCTCATACAGGGCGTTTCCACCTCAAGTACGCCGCGATCGGCAAAGAAGCGACGGATCTCCGCCATGATTGCCGCGCGTTTTAACAAATTTGGGATGGATGCGCTCGGCTGCCAGGTTGCCGTTTCGCTCATGGTGCTTTCTCCGGTATCAAACAAGGGCACGAAGTCTACCCGCAACGATTCATGGAGACAAATTTTGCGCAAAAAAATTTCAATTATCTCGTCTATAAATAGAAGGTGATGATTTTCATCAAAGCAGATGATGCATTAGGCGAGAGAACCGCAAAAAAATCGAACACGTCAAATTTCCCTTACATCCATGAGGTTATACTGCGGTTACCCAAAAAGGAGCAGTGGAACATTTCCGCAACTACCTTCAAAGCCCAGGCTTATCGTTGCGGAACAACAATAATCTGGAGGAATGTCGTGCAAACTTTTCAAGCCGATATCGCTGTGATTGGCGCAGGCGGGGCAGGATTACGTGCCGCAATCGCTGCGGCGCAAGCCCATCCCAATGCCAAAATCGCACTGATTTCAAAAGTTTATCCCATGCGCAGCCATACGGTTGCCGCTGAAGGCGGTTCAGCCGCCGTCGCCCAGGATCATGACAGCTTTGAGTACCACTTCCACGATACCGTCGCAGGCGGTGACTGGCTGTGCGAACAGGATGTCGTCGACTACTTTGTGCACCATTGCCCAACAGAAATGACCCAGCTTGAGCTGTGGGGTTGCCCGTGGAGCCGCCGCCCGGACGGCTCGGTGAACGTGCGCCGCTTTGGCGGTATGAAAATTGAGCGCACCTGGTTCGCCGCCGATAAAACCGGCTTCCACATGCTGCACACCCTGTTCCAGACCTCTTTGCAGTTCCCGCAAATCCAGCGTTTTGACGAGCATTTTGTGCTGGATATCCTCGTAGATGACAACCATGCTCGTGGCCTGGTCGCCATGAACATGATGGAAGGTTCGCTGATACAAATTCGCGCCAACGCCGTAGTGATGGCTACCGGCGGCGCGGGGCGCGTCTATCGTTATAACACCAACGGCGGCATTGTTACCGGTGATGGTATGGGCATGGCGCTGGCACATGGCGTGCCGCTGCGCGATATGGAGTTTGTGCAGTACCATCCTACCGGCCTGCCCGGCTCCGGCATTCTGATGACGGAAGGCTGCCGCGGCGAAGGCGGGATTCTGGTCAACAAAAATGGCTATCGCTACTTGCAGGATTACGGCATGGGGCCGGAAACCCCGCTCGGCGAGCCGAAAAACAAGTACATGGAGCTTGGCCCGCGCGACAAAGTGTCGCAAGCGTTCTGGCATGAGTGGCGCAAAGGCAACACCATCTCCACGCCACGCGGCGACGTGGTCTACCTGGATCTTCGCCATCTTGGCGAGAAAAAGATCAACGAACGCCTGCCGTTTATCTGCGAGCTGGCAAAAGCTTACGTGGGCGTCGATCCGGTCAAAGAGCCGATTCCGGTGCGTCCGACCGCGCACTACACCATGGGCGGTATCGAAACCAATCAACAGTGCGAATCCCGCATCACCGGGCTGTTTGCCGTGGGCGAATGCTCCTCGGTCGGCCTGCATGGTGCGAACCGTCTTGGCTCTAACTCGCTGGCAGAGCTGGTGGTGTTTGGCCGTCTTGCGGGCGAGCAGGCAATGGCGCGTTCGGCCAGCGCCAGCGCCGCAAACAATGACGCGCTGAATGCTCAGGCTGCTGATGTGGAAAAACGCCTGAAAGACCTGGTCAACCAGGATGGTAATGAAAACTGGGCGAAAATCCGCGACGAGATGGGCGAAGCGATGGAAGAAGGTTGCGGTATCTACCGCACGCCGGAGCTGATGCAAAAAACCATTGATAAGCTGGCGGAGCTACAGGAGCGCTATAAACGTGTGCGTATTAGCGACACATCAAGCGTGTTCAATACGGATGTGCTGTATACCATTGAGCTGGGTCATGGTCTGAATATCGCGGAATGTATGGCGCACTCTGCGATGGCGCGTAAAGAGTCGCGCGGCGCCCACCAGCGTCTCGACGAAGGCTGTACCGAGCGCGATGACGTCAACTTCCTCAAGCACACCCTTGCCTTCCGCGATGCCGACGGCACCACTCGTCTGGAATATAGCGATGTGAAAATCACGACCTTACCACCGGCGAAACGTATGTACGGTGGGGAAGCGGAAGCCGCCGAGAAGAAGGAGACGAGCAATGGCTGAGATGAAAACGCTAAAAATTGAGGTGGTGCGCTACAACCCGGAAGTGGACAACGCACCGCGCAGCGCCTTCTATGACGTACCTTACGATGAGCAAACGTCGCTGCTTGACGCGCTGGGCTATATCAAAGACAACCTGGCGCCGGATCTGAGCTACCGCTGGTCCTGCCGCATGGCGATTTGCGGCTCCTGCGGCATGATGGTCAATAAAGTGCCGAAGCTGGCCTGCAAAACCTTCCTGCGCGATTACACCAAAGGCATCAAGGTTGAAGCGCTGGCGAACTTCCCTGTTGAGCGCGATCTGGTGGTGGATATGACGCACTTTATCGAGTCTCTCGAAGCGATAAAGCCTTATATCATCGGCAACTCGCGCACGCCGGATCAAGGGACGAACAAGCAAACCCCGGCGCAAATGGCGAAGTATCACCAGTTCTCAGGCTGTATCAATTGTGGTCTGTGCTACGCCGCGTGCCCGCAGTTTGGCCTGAATCCTGAATTTATCGGCCCGGCGGCGATAACGCTGGCGCACCGTTATAACCTGGACAGCCGCGATAACGGCAAGAAAGCGCGCATGGGGCAACTGAACAGCCAGAACGGCGTCTGGAGCTGCACGTTTGTCGGTTACTGTTCAGAAGTGTGCCCGAAACATGTCGATCCTGCCGCCGCTATTCAGCAGGGCAAGGTAGAAAGTTCGAAAGACTTTCTGATAACCACCCTGAAACCACGCTAAGGAGTGCATTATGACGACCAAACGCAAAGCCTGGGTTCGCCCAATGCCTGCCACCTGGTGGAAAACTCTGCCGTTTTATCGCTTCTATATGCTGCGTGAAGGTACAGCGGTGCCCGCCGTCTGGTTCAGTATCGTGCTGATTTACGGTCTTTACGCGCTGAAAGATGGCCCGGACAGCTGGAGCGGTTTTGTCAGCTTTCTGCAAAATCCGGTGGTGGTTATCCTGAACCTGATAACGCTGGCGGCCGCGCTGTTACATACCAAAACCTGGTTCGATCTGGCGCCAAAAGCGTCAAACATCGTGATAAAAGATGAAAAAATGGGGCCAGAGCCGGTGGTGAAAGGGCTGTGGGTAGTCACGGCGGTGGTCACGGTCGTGATCCTGTTTGTTGCGCTGTTCTGGTAAGGAGGCCAAAGTGATTAATCCAAATCCAAAACGTTCCGACGAACCCGTATTCTGGGGCTTATTTGGCGCAGGCGGCATGTGGGGCGCTATCGTCACGCCGGTTATTGTGCTGCTGATTGGCGTGCTTTTGCCGCTCGGTTTTTACCCCGGCGATGCCCTGGGTTACGATCGCGTGCTGGCCTTTGCCCAGAGCTTTATCGGGCGCGTGTTTATCTTTTTAATGATTGTGTTGCCGGTGTGGTGCGGTCTGCATCGTATCCACCATATGATGCATGATTTAAAAATCCACGTGCCGAGCGGCAAATGGGTGTTTTACGGCCTCGCCGCTATTTTGAGCGTGGTGACGCTGGTGGGAGTGCTGTTTATTTGACAACCGTCGCTCTCCTGTAAAATCAGGAGAGCGTGCTTCCCGTTAGGTTCTATAGTTAAAAAAAAAGAACCAGGAGGGATGCACCATGCGTAAACGACTTATTCTCGCAACGATTGCCGCCGCTTTTTTACTTTCTGCCTGCAGTTCGCCTACGCCCCCCGACGGCGTGACCGTCGTCAAGAACTTCAACACCCAACGATACTTAGGCCAGTGGTATGAGATTGCCCGCTTCGATCACCGTTTCGAACGCGGCCTGGAAAAAGTCACGGCGACATACAGTTTACGCGATGACGGCGGGCTGAATGTGGTGAACCGGGGCTATAACCCGGCGCGCAACAAATGGCAGCAATCCGAAGGAAGAGCCTATTTCACCGGCGATCCGGGCACGGCGGCGCTGAAAGTCTCCTTCTTCGGCCCATTCTATGGCGGCTATAACGTTATTGCTCTGGATAAGGACTACCGCTACGCGCTGGTCTGTGGGCCGAACCGCGACTACCTGTGGATCCTGTCGCGCACCCCGACGATTCCGGCCGAAGTGAAACAACAGATGCTGGACGTCGCGGCCCGGCAGGGTTTTGCCACAGAAAAATTACTGTGGATTAATCAGAACCATTAATGGGCGCTGAGTTTTAAACCAAGAATACCCGCCACAATCAGACACAGACTGAGGATACGCGCCAGGCTTGCGGACTCACCGAGCAGCAGGATGCCGGTGATTGCCGCACCCACGGCGCCAATCCCCGTCCATACCGCATAGGCCGTGCCCACCGGCAGCGTTTTCATCGCCCAGGAGAGCAGCGCCATACTGAGAACCATAGCGACAATCGTAATGACGCTTGGCGTTAAGCGCGAAAACCCATGGGTATATTTCAGGCCGACGGCCCACACAACTTCCAGTAAACCTGCAATAAGAAGAATTATCCAGGACATAGTTTTGGCTCCGTTACGGGGCCGTCCCCAATGATGATAAGCGCTGTCGGGTCGTCCCGCAGGCTGGTGAAGAGGCATTAATTTTGTCTTCTCTGGCGGTTTTTTTCAACTTTTTTGTTGTTGAACACAATTGCGTAGCTAAAGCAAGAAATAGCTACAGTTCGCAGCGGAATTCACGCATTTATTCACCAGTTTTACCCCCTATGATGAAGCGCTTTCCTGGTAACGGGAAGATGTGCGCCACTTTCTGACTGCGAAGAAAAATATGTTCAAAATTCTCGTGATTGACCGTTGTTACTTCACCCGCACAGGGATGGAATCCTGGCTCAATCAAACCGATTTGTTCCCCGCCTCATTCCTGGTCGCGGCTTTACATAATTTGATGCTGGCGAAAGAGCATATTGTTCAGTGGCAACCGGATTTGGTTATCGCTGACCTGCACGGTTTCAAAAACGAGATACACCATATTCAGCAGTTGGCTTCGCTTTTCTCGGTATGCGGCGACGGCATCAAAGTTCTGTTGCTCGAATCGGGCGAAGACGCGCAGCTTTCGGACTATTTCACGCAATTTAATATCGAAGAGACGCTGCTTAAAACCGCCTCGCTGGATACACTGGCGCAGAGTATTGACGCGATTGTGCTCTCTCGCCCTACGCGTACTGAGCCGAAACCCGCCGTGCCGCTGTTAACCCGGCAGGAAGAAAAAGTATTAACGCTGTGGATGGAAGGAAGAAGTAATCAGAGCATCGCCACTAAGCTGAGCATCAACGGTAAAACCGTTTATACCTACAAGCGCAATATCAGGATGAAGCTTGGGATGGATAATCGGTTCACGCCATTTTTGTCGCTACCCGATGCAATAAACTAGCGGTACAGCAGGCGCTGTACCGCCCAAAATTTACTGTTGTGCTTTGGTTGCAGCACCAGAAATCGCACTACCACCTTCAGAGATATCCTGACCTACTCCGCGCGTGGTGTTGCACGCCGTCAGTACGGAAGAAAGGACCAGAACAGAAAAGATCGCAGCAATTGTTTTCTTAACCATAATATCTATCCTTAAGTAGCCAATATTTTTGTGTATAGCTACATAAGCATAGACAAGATCTGCAGAATTTACCGGGACAGACGATTTTTTAAGATGATGAGAAATTTCAGCTGGCTGCGCGTGAAATCGCATGACCGAGCGTTTTGATATCTTCGCCGACGCCGCGCGCGGTATTGCAGCCCGCCAGAACGGCGCTGCTGATAAACATCAGTAAAAAGAGTTTCGTAAGGCGTTTCATCATCCCTGCCCAGGCCTGACGGCGTAGCGCAAGGCTACGCCGAAGCCGTGAATATTATTTCACGCGAGATACGTATTCGCCGGAGCGGGTATCGACTTTAATCACTTCGCCAATCTGTACGAACAGCGGAACCTTAACCACAGCACCCGTGCTCAGGGTTGCCGGTTTGCCGCCGGTACCCGCGGTGTCGCCTTTCAGACCTGGATCGGTGTCCACGATTTCCAGCTCCACAAAGTTTGGCGGCGTCACGGAAATCGGCTGGCCGTTCCACAGGGTCACGATGCACTCGGCCTGATCCAGCAGCCATTTAGCGTTTTCACCAACGGCTTTAGCGTCGGCAGCCAGCTGCTCGAACGTTTCGTTATTCATGAAATGCCAGAACTCACCGTCGTTGTAGAGGTAAGTCAGGTTCATATCGACAACATCTGCGCCTTCGGCAGAGTCGGTAGATTTGAAGGTTTTTTCAACGCGGGTACCGGTCAGCAGACGACGCAGCTTAACGCGTGCGAAAGCCTGGCCTTTGCCTGGTTTAACGAATTCGCTGGCTTCAACCGCGTACGGTTCTCCATCCATCATGATTTTAAGACCGGCACGAAAATCGTTGCTATAGTAAGTCGCCATAAGGCCCTCTGAATTGTTAACTGGTAGCTTAGCCAAAAAAATGGCACACATTGTAACCCTAAAAACCCCTTCCAGAGAAGATTGGTTATTGCAACTTGCCGATGTAATCACCGATCCGGATGAACTGCTGCATATTTTACAAATAGCTAATAACGAACAGTTGCTTGCCGGGCGCGAAGCAAAGCGCCTGTTTGCCCTGCGCGTGCCGCGTGCGTTTGTCGCGCGCATGGAGAAAGGCAACCCGGACGATCCTCTGCTGCGTCAAGTACTTACCTCGTCGCAAGAGTTTATCGCCGCCCCCGGTTTTAGTACCGATCCGCTGGAAGAACAGCATAGCGTCGTGCCGGGATTATTGCACAAATACCGCAACCGGGCGCTGCTGCTGGTAAAAGGCGGCTGCGCGGTAAACTGCCGCTACTGCTTTCGCCGCCACTTTCCTTATGCGGACAACCAGGGCAACAAACGCAACTGGCAGGGCGCGCTGGACTACATTGCCGCGCACCCGGAGCTGGATGAAATTATTTTTTCCGGCGGCGACCCGTTAATGGCCAAAGACCACGAGCTGGACTGGCTGCTCACGCAGCTGGAAGCTGTCCCGCATGTGAAACGCCTGCGTATCCACAGCCGCCTGCCGGTGGTGATCCCGGCGCGCATCACCGATACGCTGGCCGCACGGTTTGCCCAATCATCGCTGCAAATTTTGCTGGTTAACCATATCAATCACGCCCAAGAGATTGGCGAGGCGTTCTGCGACGCGATGTTGATGCTTAAGCGCGCCGGCGTGACGCTTCTCAATCAGAGCGTTTTGCTGCGTGGCGTGAATGATAATGCGCAGACGCTGGCCAGTCTCAGCAATGCGTTATTTGATGCAGGCGTAATGCCCTATTACCTGCACGTGCTGGATAAAGTCCAGGGCGCGGCGCATTTTATGGTGAGTGATGAAGAGGCGCGGCGCATTATGCGCGAGCTGCTGACGCTGGTGTCCGGCTATATGGTGCCGAGGCTGGCCAGAGAGATTGGCGGCGAGCCGAGTAAAACGCCGCTGGACTTACAGCTGCGCCAACGCTGATCCCCCTCCCGCCGGGAGAGGGACGCTTCTCAGTTCGGGCACTTATACACCTGGCCGTTCATTTCGCTGGCGGTCGGCACGAAGCTTGAGAGGAAACCTTGCGACGGGCTGGTTACGCCATACAGCACGTTGCCGCCCATTGCCGCCGCTTGATTACGCAGCGCATTTGCCGCACCGCGCATGGAACCGCCCTCTTCGCCATGCTGCCCGGAAAGCCAGTTACTCTGCTTGCCGGTGGCGGTGCCGAGATATTTGCACTCGGCTGCGGGTTTCTCTTCGACAAAACGCACGCCCTGGCCCGCAGCGCTCAGATCATTACTGCTGGAACAGCCTGCTAACAGCATTGCCGCGCCAACCATCCCTGCTAAATGTTTAATGTGCATGTATTTCCCCATAATCAATGAGCTGGACGTAATCGTCCATGTGTAGACCTTATACTAAAAAGATGAATAAAAGAAAAACACCGCTCTCGCAGGTCGCACAAATTTGCCGGAATAAAAAACCCCGGCACGGTGGCCGGGGAGAGGTTTAACAGTTATCAAAACCTGCTTTGGCATCAGGGTATGTTTTATCGACGGGCAGTATCGAAACAATCCCGTCCTCAGAAACAACAATCTTAAAGACAAACCACAGCAAATCTTGCGACCTGTTTGATGCCTGCCAGTTAAATTCCCTGCCATCCGCCAACATAATATTGACAGCCGCACCAATCACCGTGTTGCCTAATTTCGGCTGCGGGTTATACACGGAATAGCAGTAGGCACCAGGGTGCATCTTCAGGATGGTTAACTTTTCAGGCCCAAGTCCCGTGGTAATATTTCCGCTAGTCACCACATCGGCCCCCTGTGTCGATTTACTGTACGAAGCGATATGAATGCGGTTAGCGCTATTGCCCAGTGCGGGGATCATCAGGTGAGCATCCAGGTCCAGCGGCCCGGCTTCCCATTTTAAGGTGATTACCGCGGCGTTCCCTTCGAGTCGCTTTATTAATGAAAAGTTTTGAGTTTGCTTTTCCGTAGTGGACACACTTATTGATTTTTCAGCCGTGATATATTCAGTCGACGAGGCTGTGACATACCATTCACCTGGCGTGATAAGCAGTGAATAACCACCGTTGTTGGTCATCACAGTATAAGCCGCCAGGGTATCCTGTTTGTTTTTATAAAAACTCACCGTCGCGTTTTGAACAAGATGTGTTACCCCGGCCGCTACGCCAGATACTGAACCGCGTAGTAGCACCTTTTGCGGATTGAAATTTACCGTCTTGTCGGCGTCAACCGGGTGAGATTCGTCCAGCGAAGCAGAGACCTGAATATTTAACGACGTCGTGCGGGAACTGTGCAGTACCGTTGTGGCAATACCTGCTAAAGACGTTACGGTCTGGTTATTTAGTGTTACCCCCGTGCCGCTGTTATGTTTCCAGCGGACCGAGACACCTGGCACTGCGTTACCATACGCATCTTTCACCTGCGCGCTAAAGGTAAAGTAATCGGCGTTGTTAGCGACTTTATCAACAACCTGATCATCCAGCGTGACGCGGGTAAGCGTAGCGGTAGAAACATCACCAACAAATGTTACCTCTTCGCTGACAGAGGTGCCGTTGAGCGCCACGCTAACTGTATATTTATCCGCCTTCTGGCTAATGACCTCCGCAGTGGCTTTGCCATTGGTATCGGTGATGCTCTTAACGTTTTTAAACGTAGCACCCTCACTCACGGTAAAATCCACCGCCACACCGGCCACCGGGTTGAGATTGATGTCAGTGACGTTCACCGAGACCAGATTGGCAGCTCTGTTATTTGCCGCAGCATTGTCTCTCTCGACCGTCAGAGACTTTTCGCTGATATACGCAGTGGCTTTGTCAGCCATAAACAGCGTATTTTTATGCAGAGTATGGTTGTTTACCTCAGCCGTGACGGTGAACGTTCCGGCCTTCAGGCTGGCTATTGAGGTGGAGACCTTCCCATCCGGCCCGGTTTTCATTTGCTGATTGATAACCCAGGCGTCAGGCGTTGCGGAAAATGTGACCATCGCGCCCTCTACCGGGTTACCATTTGCATCAGTCACAGTTGCCGTCATACCGTTCGTGTCCCTGCCGTTGGCAGCCGCACCATCCGGACTGATAGTCAGACTTTCTTCCGTGAGGAAGGCGGTGCTGGCATCGGCGACAAAGCGCGTTTTGATAAGCGTCGTGTGGTCGTTACCGACAATGCTCGCCGTGACAGAGAACTCACCTGCCCGCAGGCTGGTCATCGTTGTCTGCGCCTTACCCTTCGCATCCGTTTGCACCTGTGCCGGAGAAAGCGTCACCGCCGCATCCGGCGAAAATTTCACCGTCACGCCGGGAACCGGGTTGCCCCAGGCATCGATGAGTTTCACCATGAGCAGATTGCTATCGCTCCCGTTCGCCCGCGCATCCTGGGTGTAGTCACTGTTGGCAAAATCCACCGTAGCCATGTCGAGCAAGAATGTTACCGCCTGGCTCAGGGAGGCATTGTTAACCGTCGCCGTCACGTTGCTGGTCGAGGCGCGGGTATGGGTCAGGCGCAGCGTGGCGTGCCCTTCCTGGTCCGTCATGGCGATGTTCCCGCCCTGCATCGTCGCTCCGTTATCGTTTGCGAAAGCCACCGAGAAGTTTGCCAGCGGGTTGCCGTAAAAATCCCCGACGCTCGCGCGCAATTCATTGGCCTGGCTTCCGTCTGCCATCGCATTGTTGGCGATGACATCTAAAGCCGTCAGTTTTGCCGTGGTGACATCAGCAATAAAAGAAACTCTGGTGCTGCTGGAATTACCGTTATCCATGCGGGCAATAATCGTTCCTTCCCCGGCCTTACGGCTTTGTACGCTGACGCTGGCGATACCATTGCTGTCGGTATAGACGCTAAGCCTGGTGTTATCTGTCTCTTTTTGCGTAAAAAGCGTGGCGGCAGACGCGCCGCTACTATCGGTTAATTGTACAACGCTGAACGTTATCCGCCGGGCGACCAGCGGCTGGCCGTTTTTATCGACCGCCTGGGCGTTGATGGTGTAAGCATGCTTACTATCAGCAGGCTGTACCGCATTTGGCTCGACCCCCATCTGCCTGATGACATCGCTCGATGGCGAGACCTGAAGCGTGGTTGAAACCGGCAGCGAGCGGTTACCGTTTTCATCAACGCCAACCACGGTAAGCACGTAATCCTGCACCTTGCTCTGTGTGCGCAGGTTATCTGCTGTAAACCCCGGAACCTGGACTTCCAGCTCGCTTATCGAAGGCTGATGCCAGCTTCCGCCATTCGCCGTAAAATTCGCTGATGCGCTCCATTCAAGCTTTTTCAGGCCGTGTTTGGCGCGGGCAATGGTCACCGGTATACGCAGCGTTGAACCAGCCTCGGCCGTGATCAGCTGCGGCAAAGAGAGCGCCACCAGTTGCTGCTTCTTGTACTGCATCACGATGTTATAGTTGCGATCCACAAACGCATATTTGCTGCCGACCAGGCTGCGCTGCAAATCAACATATGCCGGATCGAGCTGCTGCCAGAGCGGTACGCCGAAACGGTAATTCATCGTCAGATCCAGCCGGGTATCGCTGGTATCGCCCAGCGCACGCTCGCCGGAGAAGGTCAACAACGGGAAAGGCGTATAGTTGAGGCCAAGCGTCACCGCCTGAGGATTGTCTTTGAACGCCTGCGGATCGCTTTGGGTTGCCAGCACAATATTCTTGCCGAAGTAGCGCTCATATTTCAGCGTCGCGCCCAGTTGCGGCAGTTCAGGCAACCAGCCTTGCGCGCGCATATCAACGCCTTTAGCCGGACGCTCATCATAATCCTGCATGCTTTTTAACGGTGACTGGCGCCAGTCGGTCAGGCCGTAATAAGCGTTAGCGCTCAGCTTGAGGTAATCGGTCCAGGCTTCACCGCCCACGCCTAAGCGGGCGTTTTTGCCGGTATAATCGTAGTCATAAAAGGTGTTGATACCGAACATCCAGCCTTGGGTGTACTGCCGATAGCCCAGTCCCAGGTTGGCAAAATTGCGCTCATCAGCACTGTGCAGGCCCACCTGGCTGAACAGGAGCGCGTTCTCGCTATCGTAAAAGGGCAGCAGCAGATCGCCGGTGATGAGCTTATCTGTCCCTAATGATACGCGGGCAGAACCATAATGATTAAGCCACTCGTTGACCTGCTGGCTTATCATGCCTTCGCTGATACTGCGGGCAAAATTCACCGATGAGGCACCCACATTCTCCTCAGCCAGCAGTTGCCCCGCCTGCATCGCTTTCGGCGCGAGCCACTGCTCTGTTGACGGCGGATCGCCGTCATGGCGTTTCGGTATACCCAGATCCGGTAATCCGCCAGGCGTGGCAGGCTGCGGCGCGATGGTGGATGTTGAAAGCGAGGATGCTGGCGGCGTAGAGGTTGACGCTGTTGAGTGTGTTGCGACAGATGCTGGCGCAGGGGTTGAAGAACGTTGCAGCATTCTCGGTTCATTAATCAGCGCTTGCAGGCCCGCCATGGTTTCGCTCATGGTCTGGTAATCCTGGTATTCCGTTGCGCGAGCCGCCGGTGTCAGCGCTAAAAATAGCGGGCTGATAAACTGTATAAATAAAACAGCCCAGGCCGTGACCCGCATCCATCCGGGTTTTCGTTTCGTCCACATAATTACATTTCCGTGAAAAAATGGCATGAAAAAGAGCCGCTCCCGCAAGCGGCATCGGATAATACGTTGGTTATTTAGAGATTAAATATTGGTGAGGTTACGCATTTTTTCTTTGACAATTTGATAGCTGGTATAATGCGCTTTGGAACAAAGCGTATCTAACTTTAAATCAAGCTGCATGGTATAAACGTCTTTGGCTTCTTTCCCCATAATGTGCTGGTTCACATTTAAAAAACGATAACCATCGCCAATCTTTGCATAGTCGGCAGAATAGTTTTTATAAACATCTATTTTATTACCACGAATAAAAGTGAACTGATCAATGCAAGGGTTATTCGTTGAAGCAATGATGATACCGTCAAAAAAGGGAGACTTGCGCTCAACGTAAGTCTCTTTTGCCGTTTTATCTACCTTTTTGGCTGTTTTTGGCGTAACGCCCGCGCAGGCTGAAAGCATAATCATGCAGCAAGCGCTTAATATAAAAACCTTTGAAAATTTCATGTTACTCCTTCCCTTAAATTGAGAACACACCGTAATCATTACCCTGGATCCCGCCCTGCACCCACGCATCACTCACGCCAGCTCGCTCGCCCTGTGCCGGGTGCAGTTTAATTTTAAGGTAAAACCCGCATCTTCAGTGATTTATAACGCCAGCAGATCCGTATTCAACATTATTATTTGTCAGATGTAAGCATGCCAGCTATATGAAGGCTGGTTATAAAAAAATAAACAATAAAATCTCTGCGTGCCGTTCAGCTATTTATTAATTGAGAAAGCAATAACGATACGCGCAGAGAAAAAAACAAGGTTATTGATTGACAATAAAAGAAGCACTGACAATATAACGACACAACACGATTTTCGATAAATCATAAAGAGTTAAAAAGGCGTTCAAGCTTTCATTACTGCTTTCATACTTGCAATAACACTTAACAACTTCTCTTAACAAGACTCATTTAAACCAAAGCTTATAAAGGTTACACAGGGTATTTCTATGCGATTTATTATTGAGCGGGAAATTTATTTCAGGCCAGCTGACGGCGCAATATGGCACATTGGCAGCGAGCAGGAAAAAAGGTTCTTAACGCCTGCCAGCAGCAGATTATTTGCTTATTTAATCGAACAGCAAGGCCAGGTATTATCACGTAATGATATTTTTCAGGCGGTGTGGGAAAATTATGGCTTACACTCCTCAAATAATACGCTTAATCAGTACATTTCGTTATTACGCAGAACATTGGCTGATTTTGGGTTAGAGGCACAAATTATAAAAACGATTCCGAAAGCAGGGTTTTTGCTCAGTCCTGATGTCACTATCGCTCGCGAAGCGGCGCCCTTTTCGCTTAGCGCAAAAAGGGAACGTTCCCAGGCAATAAGAGACGTGGTGATTATTCTGCTGACGATTGCATTGCTGGGATTACTGGCGGGAGTCGGGTTAAACAACACTAAAAACGCGGCGTTATCAGGCGTGGCGAAACAAAGCGTGGAGAACGTGAGCGCCAGGTGGCAATACCGCCTCAGCGCCGACTCGCCAACGCTGGATTGCCCGGCATAGTATTTTACGCGCAAAAAAAGAGCGGGGATTAACCCGCTCTTTCCGGTGAACTTACGCGAGACAAAACCCCGCGTGCGCGTTCAGGCGATTACATCATGCCGCCCATACCGCCCATGCCACCCATGCCGCCAGCAGCACCTAAATCAGGCGCGTCGCTTTTCGGCAGGTCGGTCACCATGCACTCGGTGGTGATCATCAGACCGGCAACAGAAGCCGCGTACTGCAGCGCAGAACGAGTTACTTTAGTTGGGTCCAGGATACCCATGTCGATCATGTTGCCGTACTCTTCAGTTGCGGCGTTGTAACCGTAGTTACCGTCGCCCGCTTTCACGGTGTTCGCTACAACAGACGGCTCTTCGCCGCAGTTCAGCACGATCTGGCGCAGCGGAGATTCCATTGCGCGCAGCGCAACTTTGATACCCACATTCTGGTCTTCGTTCTGACCTTTCAGCTCAGAGAGTTTGCTCGCTACGCGGATCAGCGCAACGCCACCACCGGCAACCACGCCTTCTTCCACCGCAGCACGGGTCGCGTGCAGGGCGTCTTCAACGCGTGCTTTTTTCTCTTTCATTTCAACTTCGGTCGCAGCGCCCACTTTGATTACCGCAACACCGCCTGCCAGTTTCGCTACGCGCTCCTGCAGTTTTTCACGGTCGTAATCAGAGGTAGCTTCTTCGATCTGCTGACGGATCTGGTTCACGCGGCCCTGGATAGCGCTCTCTTCGCCCACGCCATCGATGATGGTGGTGGTGTCTTTGTTGATAACAACGCGTTTGGCCTGACCCAGGTCTTCCAGCGTGGTTTTTTCCAGTTCCATACCGATTTCTTCAGAAATCACGGTACCGCCGGTCAGGGTTGCGATGTCCTGCAGCATAGCTTTACGACGGTCGCCGAAGCCAGGCGCTTTCACCGCAGCCACTTTCACGATGCCACGCATGGTGTTAACAACCAGCGTTGCCAGCGCTTCGCCTTCAACATCTTCAGCGATGATCAGCAGCGGTTTGCCTGCTTTCGCAACGGCTTCCAGAACCGGCAGCATTTCACGGATGTTGGAGATTTTCTTGTCAGCCAGCAGGATGAACGGGCTTTCCAGTTCTACTGCGCCAGTTTCCGGCTTGTTGATGAAGTAAGGAGAGAGGTAGCCACGGTCGAACTGCATACCTTCAACCACGTCCAGCTCGTCCTGCAGACCGGTACCGTCTTCAACGGTGATAACGCCTTCTTTACCGACTTTGTCCATCGCTTCAGCGATCAGTTTACCCACAGTTTCGTCGGAGTTAGCGGAGATAGTACCAACCTGAGCAATGGCTTTGGAGTCAGAGCACGGCACAGACAGGGCTTTCAGTTCTTCAACCGCAGCAGCGACAGCTTTGTCGATACCACGTTTCAGATCCATCGGGTTCATGCCCGCAGCAACAGCTTTCAGGCCTTCGGTGATGATAGATTGTGCAAGCACGGTCGCAGTAGTGGTGCCGTCGCCCGCCGCGTCATTCGCTTTGGAAGCCACTTCTTTCACCATCTGGGCGCCCATGTTCTCAAACTTGTCTTCCAGTTCGATTTCACGCGCAACGGAAACACCATCTTTGGTGATGTTAGGTGCACCGAAAGATTTATCCAGTACCACGTTACGGCCTTTCGGGCCCAGGGTAACTTTCACTGCATCTGCCAGAACATTTACGCCGCGCAGCATTTTCACACGAGCGTCGTTACCGAATTTTACGTCTTTAGCTGCCATTTTCTTTTTCCTTAAATTCGTTCAGGTTCTCGCGCGTTGTTACGCTTCAACAATTGCCAGAATGTCACTTTCAGACATGATCAACACTTCTTCATTGTCGATCTTTTCTGCTTTTACGCCGTAGCCATCGTTGAAAATTACGATGTCGCCCACTTTCACGTCCAGCGGCTTCATTTCGCCATTTTCAAGGATACGGCCATTGCCTACAGCCAGCACTTCGCCACGGGTTGATTTGCCCGCTGCGGAGCCAGTCAGAACGATGCCGCCAGCAGATTTAGACTCAACTTCTTTACGCTTGACGATCACACGATCATGCAATGGACGAATTTTCATTGATAGCTCTCCTTTGAGAAGTCCGTATCAGTTGTGGGTTACGCCGGGCCACTATCGGTTCTCCGGCTGGTGCGTGAGAGATGGGGTTGGCTTTTTGTCGCTTCAAGGGGGGAGAGCAAAAAAAATTTGTGAAAATGCGACTTAATCGCAAATCTTCTGTCGTCCCTCCGCGGCTGGCCGGGGTTGAGTACGATCGGGCGAAAAATGAGTGTGCTAACATCGACAAACTAAAACAGTTGTCGACAACAATTCAGGCGGAAACAATGAGCGGATTAAAACAGGAGCTGGGGCTGGCGCAGGGTATTGGATTGCTCGCCACGTCCTTGCTCGGTACCGGGGTGTTTGCCGTTCCGGCGCTGGCAGCGCTGGCCGCGGGGGATAACAGCCTGTGGGCATGGCCGGTACTGATTGCCTTAGTGTTTCCGGTCGCCATTGTTTTTGCGGTGATGGGGCGTCATTTCCCCAGCGCGGGCGGTGTTGCGCACTTCGTCGGCATGGCATTTGGCCCACGCCTGGAGCGCGTCACCGGCTGGCTGTTTCTCTCGGTTATTCCGGTCGGCTTACCGGCCGCGCTGCACATTGCCGCCGGTTTCTGGCAAGGGATGTTTGGCTGGCAAGGCGCGCAACTGTTGCTGGTGGAACTCGGCACGCTGGCGCTGATTTGGCTGGTTGGCACGCGTGGCGCAGGCTCCAGCGCGAATCTGCAATCGATTATTGCCGGGCTGATTGTCGCGCTGATCGTCGCTATCTGGTGGCGCGGCGACATTGCGTTTTCGACCATCGCCTTCCCGCCGCTTGCGCAGGTGCCCGTGTCCGGTCTGGCGGCTGCGCTGGCGGTGATGTTCTGGTGCTTTGTCGGCCTGGAAGCATTTGCCCATCTGGCTTCTGAGTTTAAAAACCCGGAGCGGGATTTCCCGCGCGCGCTCATCATCGGCCTGCTGCTGGCAGGCTTTGTCTACTGGGCTTGCACGGTCGCCGTGCTGCGATTCAACCTTTGGCATGATGAGGGCGCAGCCGCCTCGCTGCCGGTGATTGTGGTGGCGCTGTTTGGTAAGCAAGCGCAGTGGATAGCCTGCATTATTGGTTACTTAGCCTGCTTTGCCAGCCTGAATATCTATATTCAGAGTTTTGCCCGCCTGGTATGGTCGCAGGCGGCATACCGGCCTGACCACGCGCTGGCGCAGCTCTCAAAACGCCAGCTTCCGGTGAATGCGTTAAACGCAGTGCTGATATGCTGCGTCATCTGTACGCTCGGCATTTACATTTTCAGTATCAATCTGGATACGCTTATCATTTACGCCAACGGTATTTTTATCCTGATCTACCTGCTGTGCATGCTGGCGGGGTGCCGGTTATTGAGAGGGCGTTATAAAGCGCTGGCGATGATTGGCAGCGTGCTGTGTTTGTTGTTGCTGGTCATTCCAGGCTGGAAAAGCCTGTACGCGGTGGTGATGCTGGCAGGATTATGGTTGCTGTTACCGAAACGCCGGGCGAGCACCGCCCGCCCGACGCAGCCTTAAGTTCAGCGGTCGTCTTTATGATCAAGGCGATCGCGCTGCTCATCTTTGCGCTGATATTCGCCCTCAATGGTTTGCCCGTCATGACTGCCCGCGCCAAAACCGCCGCCCATCCGGGTAAAGCGCAGGTGCGGCATCAGTTTAAGCGTTAAATGTTTTTGCACCGGCGGGAGCAGCAAGAGCAGGCCGAGAAAATCGGTAAAGAACCCCGGCAGCACCAGCAGCAGGCCAGCAATAATCAGCGACACGCTTTTGATCATCTCCGCCGCCGGGCTTTCTCCTTCGGCCATTTTCTGTTGCATCAGCATCAGGTTTTTAAACCCTTGATTGCGCACCAGCGACATACCAATCACCGAGGTAAAAATCACCAGTATGAGCGTCATCAGGACGCCAAAAACATGGGCGACCTGAATAAAAATCGATATCTCTACGTAAACGTATAAAAAAAATGCAAGAAACGGTATCCAGCGCACTGGCTTCTCCTGTCAACGGACAGCGGCGTTACAGCCCCTGTCATAATGGGTTTGCGAATCGCATAGATACTGAGATGGTGGCAAGTGCGGAAAATTCAATTTCTCGCAGGCTGAAAATTTTTTCTGCGCGCGAAGCGGTGACATATTTCACAGATTGATAATTATGATGCGTTTGGGGGAGTAATAAGTGATCAAGATTACGGCATTCCGCCATTAACAGCATATAATTTCGACCATCTGACCGTTTGAGGGAATAATCGTCGGTCAAAAAACAGACATATCCACATAAATACTGTGTATTTAGTGTATTCATTCGTAGCTTAAAAAGAAGGTTCACATGTTAAACAACATTCGTATCGAAGAAGATTTGTTAGGTACCAGGGAAGTGCCAGCGGATGCCTATTACGGCGTGCATACTCTGAGAGCGATTGAAAACTTTTATATAAGCAATAATAAAATCAGTGACATCCCTGAGTTTGTCCGGGGCATGGTGATGGTAAAAAAAGCCGCAGCGCTGGCGAACAAAGAGCTACAAACCATCCCGAAAAGCATCGCTAACGCTATCGTTGCCGCCTGTGACGAAGTGCTGAATAACGGTAAATGTATGGATCAGTTCCCGGTAGACGTCTACCAGGGCGGGGCGGGAACCTCGGTGAATATGAACACTAACGAGGTGCTGGCGAACATTGGCCTGGAGCTGATGGGGCACCAGAAAGGGGAATATCAGTTTCTCAACCCAAACGACCACGTAAACAAATGCCAGTCCACGAACGATGCCTACCCGACCGGGTTCCGAATTGCGGTCTATACCTCCATCATCAAACTGATTGATGCCATCAAACTGCTGGGCGAAGGCTTCGAAGGCAAAGCGGTCGAGTTTAAAGATATCCTGAAAATGGGCCGTACCCAGCTGCAGGACGCGGTACCGATGACTCTCGGTCAGGAGTTCCACGCGTTTAACGTGCTGCTGAATGAAGAGACGAAAAACCTGCTGCGCACCGCAGAACTGCTGCTGGAAGTGAACCTCGGTGCGACCGCCATCGGTACGCGCCTCAACACGCCGGACGGCTATCAGCAACTGGCGGTGCAGAAACTGGCAGAAGTCAGCAATCTGCCGGTGGTTCCGGCGGAAGACCTGATCGAAGCAACCTCTGACTGCGGCGCTTACGTGATGGTTCACAGCTCGCTCAAGCGCCTGGCGGTGAAACTCTCCAAGATTTGTAATGACCTGCGTCTGCTCTCCTCCGGCCCGCGCGCGGGCCTGAATGAAATCAACCTGCCGGAATTGCAGGCAGGTTCCTCCATCATGCCGGCCAAAGTGAACCCGGTGGTGCCGGAAGTAGTAAACCAGGTATGCTTTAAAGTTATTGGTAACGACACGACGGTGACCATGGCTTCCGAAGCAGGCCAGTTGCAGCTGAATGTGATGGAACCGGTGATCGGCCAGGCGATGTTTGAGTCCATCCACATCCTGACCAACGCCTGCTACAACCTGCTGGAGAAATGCGTTAGCGGTATTACGGCAAACAAAGCCGTGTGCGAAGGCTATGTCTACAACTCCATCGGCATCGTGACCTACCTGAACCCGTTTATCGGCCACCACAACGGCGATATCGTCGGCAAGATTTGTGCGGAAACGGGCAAGAGCGTGCGCGAAGTCGTGCTTGAGCGTGGGCTGCTGACCGAAGCAGAGCTGGATGATATCTTCTCTGCGCAAAACCTGATGCATCCGGCTTATAAAGCGAAACGATATACCGATGAAAGCGAACAATAATCCATCCGGTTAATTGATTAAAAAGGCACGCCTACATGGCGTGCCTTTTTCTTTCTGTGGATACTAATCCATAACAATTACTTATCACCAACTTAACTAACAACAAGGAAGCAGTTGCATGATAATCGTTGAACTCGTCATTGTTCTTCTGGCTATCTTTCTGGGAGCCAGATTAGGAGGCATCGGCATCGGTTATGCTGGTGGCCTCGGTGTCCTTGTCCTCGCTGCTATTGGTGTGAAACCGGGCAATATTCCTTTTGATGTTATCTCTATCATCATGGCGGTCATCGCGGCGATTTCGGCCATGCAGGTGGCCGGTGGCCTGGATTACCTGGTCAATCAGACGGAAAAACTGCTGCGCAAAAACCCGAAATACATCACTATTCTTGCCCCGATTGTCACCTGGTTTCTGACCATTTTTGCCGGTACTGGGAATATTTCGCTGGCGACGCTACCGGTTATCGCTGAAGTGGCAAAAGAGCAAGGCATCAAACCTTGCCGCCCGTTATCGACAGCGGTGGTGTCGGCGCAAATTGCTATCACCGCCTCGCCTATCTCCGCCGCCGTGGTGTATATGTCCTCGCTGATGGAAGGGCACGGCATCAGCTACCTGCATTTGCTAAGCGTAGTTATCCCCTCAACGCTGCTGGCGGTGCTGCTGATGTCCTTCCTGGTGTCAGTGTTGTTTAACTCGAAGCTCTCTGATGACCCGGTCTATCAGGCACGCCTGGCCGAAGGGCTTATCATGCTGCGCGCCGGGAAAACGCTTGAAATCCTTCCGGGTGCCAGAACGTCCGTCTGGCTGTTTCTGCTGGGGGTCATTGGCGTCGTGGTTTACGCCATCGTTAACAGCCCGAGCATGGGGCTTGTGACCACGCCGCTGATGAACACCACCAGCGCCATCCTGATTATTATGCTCAGCGTGGCGACCTTGATTACGCTGTTATGCAAAGTGGAAACGGGAACCATTCTAAACTCCAGCACATTCAAAGCCGGGATGAGCGCCTGTATTTGTATTCTGGGCGTGGCCTGGCTGGGCGATACCTTTGTTTCAGCTAACATCGAGTGGATCAAAGAGACCGCCGGTTCTGTTATTCAGGGGCATCCGTGGCTGCTGGCTGTTATCTTCTTCTTCGCTTCCGCCCTGCTCTATTCTCAGGCCGCAACCGCGAAAGCATTGATGCCGATGGCGCTGGCGCTGAACGTCACGCCGTTAACCGCGCTCGCCTCCTTTGCCGCCGTTTCTGGCCTGTTTATTCTGCCGACTTACCCAACACTGGTTGCGGCGGTACAAATGGATGACACCGGAACAACACGCATCGGGCGTTTTGTCTTTAACCATCCGTTCTTTATCCCGGGCACGATGGGCGTGGTGTTTGCCGTCTGCTTTGGTTTCCTCTTCGGCAGCATCTTGCTGTAGTGTACTGGCGGCAGGGCAAGCGCGCCTGCCGCCTCTCCACGCCCCGTTCTTTGGTAAATTCCCCTTGCCGCTGTATAGTGAGCGTTCGATACATCACGCGATTGAGGTGTCTATGCACGACGAGAACAACCTGGCGCCCCCGCTTCCAGATACCCTCGTGGTACTCTGCACGGCGCCGGATGAGGCAACAGCTCAGGAGCTGGCGGCAACCGTGCTGGCTGATAAACTCGCGGCCTGTGTGACTATCCTGCCGGGCGCTACGTCGCTCTATTACTGGGAAGGCAAGCTTGAGCAAGAGTATGAGGTTCAGCTGCTGCTAAAAACCGACGCGGCGCATCTGCAAGACCTGTTTGCCAGCATCAAGTCTCATCATCCTTACAAAACCCCGGAACTACTGGCTTTACCCGTTACTCACGGAGATTACGATTACCTCTCATGGCTCAACGCATCCTTACGCTGATCCTGCTGCTCTGCAGCACCAGTGCTTTCGCTGGATTATTTGACGCTCCTGGGCGCTCTGATTTCGTGCCTGCCGACCAGGCATTTGTTTTTGATTTCTCGCAGCATCAGCATGAGCTGACCCTCAACTGGCAGGTAAAAGAGGGTTACTACCTCTACCGCCAGCAAATCCGCGTGACGCCCGCTCAGGCGACGATTGGCCCGTTACGGCTGCCGAAAGGCGACATGCATGAAGACGAGTTTTATGGCAAGACGGAAATCTACCGCCAGGCGTTAACGCTGCCGTTGGAGATTGAGCAGGCGGCGAAAGGCGCGACGCTCACCGTGACGTATCAGGGCTGTGCCGACGCGGGTTTCTGTTACCCGCCAGAGACGAAAACCGTCCCGCTGATGGCGGTGGCTGGCGAACCCGCTAAGGCAGCGATAACTGAAAAAGGCGACCCCGCTAAGGCTGCGGTGACTGAAGAGAAAGACGCAGGCAGCAAACTGCCCTTCTCTGCCCTTTGGGCGCTGTTGATTGGTATCGGCATCGCGTTCACGCCTTGCGTTCTGCCGATGTATCCGCTGATTTCCGGCATCGTGCTTGGCGGCAAACAGCGCCTGGCGACACCGCGCGCGCTGCTGCTGGCATTTATCTATGTGCAGGGCATGGCGCTCACCTATACCGCGCTGGGCCTGGTGGTGGCCGCCGCCGGGCTGTCGTTCCAGGCCGCGCTTCAGCATCCGTATGTGCTGATTGGCCTGGCAGTGCTGTTTAGTCTGCTGGCGCTGTCGATGTTCGGCCTGTTTACGTTGCAGTTACCCTCCTCGCTACAAACTCGCCTTACCCTGTTGAGCAATAAGCAGCGCGGCGGATCGCCGGGCGGTGTCTTTGCGATGGGCGCGATTGCCGGGCTTATCTGCTCCCCCTGCACCACGGCGCCCCTGAGCGCGATTCTGCTTTATATTGCGCAGAGCGGTAATCTCTGGCTGGGCGGCGGTACGCTCTATCTTTATGCGCTGGGCATGGGGCTGCCGCTGATTCTGGTCACCGTGTTTGGTAACAAGCTGCTACCCAAAAGCGGCCCGTGGATGGAGCAGGTCAAAGTTGCCTTTGGTTTTGTGATCCTTGCGCTACCGGTGTTTTTGCTGGAGCGAGTGCTCGGCGAGGCATGGGGATTACGCTTGTGGTCGCTGCTGGGCGTCGCTTTTTTCGCCTGGGCGTTTATCACCAGCCTCAGTGCGAAGCGTCCTGCGGTGCGGGTGCTGCAAATTGCCCTGCTGGGTGCGGCGCTGGTTTGCGCCCGCCCTTTGCAGGACTGGGCTTTCGGCGCGCCCACTGCGCAGGTGCATCCAACGCTTGCGTTCACCCCGGTGAAAACCGTGGATGACCTGAACCAGGCGCTGGCCCAAGCCAACGGTCGCCCGGTGATGCTGGATCTCTTCGCAGACTGGTGCGTGGCCTGTAAAGAGTTCGAGAAGTACACTTTTAGTTCGCCTGACGTGCAGGCAGCGCTGAAAGATACGCTATTGTTACAGGCCGATGTTACGGCCAACGATGCACAGGATGTGGCGTTATTGCGCCACCTTAATGTACTCGGCCTGCCGACCATCCTGTTTTTTGATGCGCAGGGCAAAGAGCTGCCTGCTGAGCGAGTGACCGGTTTTATGGATGCGGCAACCTTTGCCGCGCATTTGCGCAATCGCGCCCCGTAAACAACACTTGGTGGCAAAGACTGGATAACGGAGGAGTTCACCGTGCAGCGCGAAGACGTTTTGGGTCAAACTTTGCAATTACTGGAATTAAAAGGGATTGCTGATACCACGCTTGAGATGGTTGCCGAACGCGTCAACTATCCTGTCGATGAGTTCCGTCGTTTCTGGCCGGACAAAGAAGCGCTACTGTACGATGCGCTGCGTTATTTAAGCCAGCAGGTAGATATCTGGCGCAGGCAGTTGCTGCTTGATGAAGAGCTGAGCTGCGAGCAAAAGCTGCTGGCGCGCTATGGTGCGTTAACGGAGTGTGTCAGCCAGAACCGCTATCCTGGCTGCCTGTTTATCGCGGCCTGCACATTCTTCCCTGACCCGCATCACCCGATTCATCAACTGGCGGCGGCGCAGAAAAAAGAGGCGTATGAATATACGCATCAGCTTCTGGCGCAGCTTGATATCGACGATCCGGCGATGGTGGCCAAACAGATGGAGCTGGTGCTGGAAGGGTGCCTGAGCCGGATGATGGTTAACCGTAGCCAGCAAGATGTGGATACGGCACAGCGGCTGGCGGAAGATATTTTGCGTTTTGCCCGCTGCCGCCAGGGCGGCGCGCTGACCTAAGCCTCCAGCAGCCCCGCCCAGGCGCTAATCAGCAAACATAGCGCCATCACGCGCTGGAACCAGACGAGCGACGTGGTGGTGCGAAACCACCTGTTGACCGCTTTGCCAAGCAGCGTCCATGCGCTCAGGCACAGCAGAGAGATGATTAAAAACCATAGAGAAAGAAGCGATACCTCGCGTAGCGGATGCGCGCTGTGCGGCGCAAACAGGCTGACCACGGCCAGCGCCATCATCCAGGTCTTGGGGTTTATCAGTTGCAGCGTTGCAGCCGCCTGGCTGCTAAAAGGCCGCTGCGCCTCACCGTTGAGATGGGTAGCTGGCGCGCGAAAAATCTGCCAGCTCATCCAGCTCAACCACAGTGCTCCCGCCCAGCTCATCACCTCCCGCACCAGCGGATAGTCGCGCAGGATTTCCCCGGCTCCGGCCCCCGAGATAAAAACGATCAGGCTTGCGGAGAGACAGGCGCCAACGACCGCAGGCAGCGTCGCTTCGACGCCAAAGCGCTGGCTGCTGGCAAGGATCAGAATGTTGGTGGGGCCTGGGGTTATCGACGCCACGAACGCGAAGAGTAAAAATGGCAAGGTGTTAGCAAAAGTCGTCACAGTCTGGCTCCTTATACATGAGCCTTTCACTGTCGCGTTATTTTTCGCCCTGGTCTGGAAGATTTGTGCACAACCGGCGGTAGTGCGCGGGCGTCAGGCGATACGCGCGCTGGAACCAGCGCCCCAGGTGGCTCTGGTCGGCAAAACCCAGCGCGGCAGCCACATCTGCAGGCAGTTCACCTTTTGCAAGTAGCATGCGCGCGTGGGCAAGGCGCAGCTGGATAAGCCAGGCGTGCGGGCTTAAGTGAAACTCACGTTTAAAGCAGCGCGTCAGCGTAAAGCGATCGGTGCCGGTTTCGCGAGCCAGATCGGATAAACCAATATTGTCACCCATATGCGCATGTAAATAGTCGCGGGCACGATGAGCAATAGCCGCGCTTTGCACCTGCGAAGGCAACCTTCTGCGCCACTGGCAATGGCGGGTTAGCTGCCCGAGCAGCGCGTCCATCGTGCTTTGCTGGATAATACGCATCTCGTCGCTGTGCAGCGCGTAGAAGGTTTGCGCAATGGTCTGCACAAGCTGCGGCTCTCTGGCGATGGTGCGCGAGAAATGCAGTGCGTAACTGGAAGGCACGGATTCATACAATCCACTTAAGGTGTTGTTGAGCCATTTATCGTCAAGGTAAAAGGTTAAATAAGTAAAACCACCTTCGACCGGCGCGTCGCCGTCATGGATTTCGCCAGGTTCCAGCAAGAAAGCGTCACCCGGCGTGCTGCGATGGCGCTCGCGACGGCAGTGAAATTGCTGTGTGCCGGTCAGGGTTATCCCCACCAGGTAGCTGTCATGCCAGTGCGGATCGTAGGCGTGCCCTTCAAAGTGCGCGCGGATGGTTTCGATACCAGTATCCGCATGCTGTCGCAGTTCCAGCCAGTCTTTTGCCATATCACCTCCACTGCTCAGCATGCCTGCGCCGCCGATAAATAGTCTGGAAGATTTGTGCATTTTGCGTATTGATGGCGTCGAAACCCACAGATTGCCGCAAAGTTGAGCAACTGAATAGCATTTAAGGAAATAAAGTTGACGCCTTTAGATGATTAGGGTTTAATGCGGCCCGTTGCCCGGATAGCTCAGTCGGTAGAGCAGGGGATTGAAAATCCCCGTGTCCTTGGTTCGATTCCGAGTCCGGGCACCACTTCTTCAGAGCCTGTTCGTTAAGAGATGAGATCCTTAACGGGCAAGACAATAGTCCCAGACGGCATGATGATGGTAC